>CAMWWW010000024.1 GCA_947178015.1 uncultured Clostridia bacterium | reverse complement strand
TCGCTAAGCGCCGACGTTTTTCAATAGGTGCCTTGAGGACTATAGGCAATTCTCTTCGCTACTTTTTCGATTGTGCTAGACACGCCGGTTTTTTACTTTTCTAAATTTATACTGACAGTATGAAAAACAAAAAGACAGAAGGTATAACTATACTCAACAATATAGGTAAGTTTCCAAAAATAGGTCAAAAATAAATGTGTCTGGAATACAAATAAAGATTGTTTTGTTATATTTTGGTTTTAAATCTGAAAAAGAAGGAAATCAACGTGTCTAGCATAAGCAAAAAATTAGTGCATAGAGGTGCCTATAGTCCTCAAGGCACCTATTGAAAAACGTCGGCGGTTAGCGAGGTAGTTCACGAGCTTACCGTCCGTTACGTTTTTCACTAAGCGAGAGCGGGGTGACGGAGGACTATAGGCACCTCTATGCACGGACCATTCTCAAAAATGATTACACAAATCGTCTTTTCAAAAACTTATACCTTGCTACACTAATCCACATCATAACATATATTTCCACACGCTAATCCACATAAACGATCTTATCAACTTTATAAACGACAAGTTATCCACAAATTGTGAATAACTTGTTGATAACTTCTTGATATTCTGTGTATTTCTCCATTTTTCACCAAAAAAATGTTGATTTTTCCACTATTTAAGGTGTTTATAATCTTTTTCACATCATTCACATTCCCATTTTTCTATCCACATTCGACGGTTTATAACTTCTCTCGCCCCTGCTTTTTCTCCTCTGTCAAGATCACTTTTCCACTTTTCCACATAACAATCCCTTGTGGATTAATTGTTTTCTTCTTGAAAAATATGTCGCAATAGTATAATATATAAGTATATGCCCTTTTTAACGAAAGGGCGGTATCCTTATTGTTAATCCTATGGAAACTGGAGACTGCCATGAACGAGAATATCTATGATAAATGGGACGAAATACTGAACACAATGAAAACGGAATACGAGATTTCGGATATCTCCTTTGAGACTTGGCTAAAGCCTCTTTCTGTTTATTCTGTTGAGAATAACAAGGCTACCATTCTTGCAAAGGATAAGATGCATATGGATTACATTGAGAAAAAGTATTCCAAGCAGCTTATGGTAACAGTAGGTGAGATTACCGGCACCTCATATTCCTTCCAGTTTATCAGTGAGGACAGTATTAAAAAGGAAGAACCAAAAGCTCCCAAGGCCGATCCTGCCGCGCAGAAAAACCTTATTGATGCCAATCTAAATCCCAGATATACGTTTGACACCTTTGTTGTAGGCAACAATAACCGTTTTGCGCATGCCGCGTCATTAGCCGTTGCTGAATCACCGGGGGAAATTTATAACCCCTTATTTTTATATGGGGGCGTTGGTCTTGGAAAGACTCATTTAATGCATTCCATCGCCCATTTTATTTTGGATAAAAATCCAAGATCAAAGGTACTGTATGTTACCTCTGAAAAGTTTACAAACGAGATTATTGATGCAATCCAGCGAAAGGATAACATCTCAACCATAGAATTTAGAGAAAAATATAGAAATGTTGATGTTCTGCTGATCGATGACATTCAGTTTATTATCGGTAAGGAAGCGACACAGGAAGAATTCTTCCATACCTTTAATGCACTGCATGAGTCCAAAAAGCAGATCATTATTTCATCTGATAAGCCGCCCAAGGATATTGAAACCTTGGAAGAGCGCCTGCGCTCTCGGTTTGAGTGGGGACTTACTGTAGACATTCAGTCCCCTGATTATGAGACGCGAATCGCGATCCTTCGCAAAAAAGCAGAATTAGAACGGTATCCTATTAATATAGAAGTGATCGAATACATTGCCAATAATATTAAGTCTAATATTCGTGAGCTGGAAGGTGCACTGACTAAGATCTATGCCTTTTCTTCTTTGTCAAATGAGGAGCTTACTGTATCGCTGGCAGAGAAGGTGTTGAAGGATTCCATCTCTCCAAACGAGGCTAGACAGGTGACGCCAGACTTAATTATTAAGCTTGTGGCGGAGCATTTTCATATTACTCCTGCCGATATTATCTCTCAGAAGAGGAATAAGGAGCTTGTATATCCCCGCCAGATTGTGATGTATTTGTGTCGGAATATGCTGGATATTCCATTGCAGCAGGTGGGTGGGTATCTGGGAAAGCGTGATCATTCCACTGTGATCAGCGGTGTCAAAAAGATCACGTCAAATATGGAAAAGGATGAAAATACAAGAAATACCATTGAGGTTTTAAAGAAAAAGATCAACCCTAATTTATAAACATTCCATTGTGTATAACCTGTGGCTTTTGTGTTTATAATCTCATATTTATTTTGAGGCTGTTGATATGTTTTGACTTATCCCCTTGTTTTAAGCGGGTTTTCTACATAGTTATAAAGACCGCTAAGCGGCATGTCTAGTGGCTTTATAATGGTTATAAACAAATTCACAGCCCCTATTACTAAGGCTACTAATTGGATCTCTTTCTATTCATTATGGAAAGACAGAAAGGAGTTATTCACATTATGAAATTAATCTGCACGAAATCAGAGCTTCTCCGTGCTGTCAACACAGTTTTAAAGGCAGTTCCTTCAAAGACCACCATGACGATATTGGAATGTATCTTAATCGATGCTTCAGCAAATGATATTCGGTTTACAGGCAATGATATGGAGCTGGGCATTGAGACAATCGTTAAGGGTGAGATTGTTCAGAAAGGAGTTATCGCTTTAAATGCTAAAGTTTTTTCAGAGATTATCAGAAAGCTTCCTGATAATGATGTGGTGATAGAGAGCGATGACAATTATACTACGTCGATCACCTGTGAGAAAGCAAGGTTTCATATTGCGGGAAAGTCAGGGGATGATTTTACAAAGATTCCTTATATTGAAAAAGTAGAATCGCTAAGTCTTTCTCAATTTACATTAAAAGAAGTGATACAACAGACTATTTTTTCGATCAATGACAATGACAGCAATAAATTAATGGCAGGGGAGTTGTTCGAGGTGGTGAATAATGAGCTGAAGGTGGTTTCCTTAGATGGACATCGCATCTCCATTCGAAAAATTCTCCTAAAAGAGCCATATGGTAATATTAAAGTAGTTGTTCCGGGAAAAACTCTTTCGGAGGTCAGCAAGATTTTATCGGGAGGCGTTGAGGACGAGGTTAAACTCTTCTTTACTGGAAATCATATCCTGTTTGAGTTTAATGAAACAAAGGTGGTATCCCGACTGATCGAGGGAGAGTATTTTAAGATCGATCAGATGCTTTCTTCGGATTATGAGACAAAGATTGTGATAAATAAAAAGGAGCTTTTAAGTTGTATTGATCGTGCGACCCTACTGATAAGAGAGGGGGAGAAAAAACCCATTATTATCACGATCAAAGATGGTGATATGGAGCTGCGCATCCAATCAACAATAGGTTCTATGAATGAAAATATTGATATTACAAAAGAAGGAAAGGATCTGATGATTGGCTTTAATCCTAAGTTTTTGATCGATGCTCTGCGCGTGATCGAGGATGAAGAGATAACGATCTTTCTGGTTAATCCAAAAGCGCCCTGTTTTATTAAGGACAAGGAAGAAAGTTATATTTATCTGATCCTTCCAGTTAATTTTAATGCGGCATAGCAGGGGAGGGAAGGCATGAAGACGGTAACGATCAAGAATGATTCTATTAAGCTTGGGCAGGCTATGAAGCTTGGAGGTATGGTAAGCTCTGGCTTGGAGGCGAAGCTTGTCATTCAGGACGGGAAGGTAAAGGTGAACGGGGAGACAGAGTATCAGCGTGGAAAAAAGCTGTATAATGGGGATGTTGTATCCTTTAAGGGAGAAGTCATAAGAATCCATGGTAATTGAATCGATAGAGCTGGAAAATTTTAGAAATTATCAGAAGCTCCATATGGAATTTGACAAAAGAACAAATATACTGTACGGGGATAATGCACAAGGAAAAACCAATATCTTGGAAGCGGTATATGTATCCGGCACAAGCAAATCTCAGAAAAGCAGTAAGGATAGAGAGATGATTCGTTTTGGTATGGAAGAAAGTCATATCAAAACGATTCTTCTTAAAAAGGATATTCCATACCGCATCGATATGCATCTAAAAAAGAATCGGCCTAAAGGAATTGCTGTAAATGGAATACCGATCAAAAAAGCGAGCGAGTTATTTGGCATTGTGAACCTTGTGTCGTTTTCGCCGGAGGATCTGAGTATTATCAAGCATGGACCGCAGGAAAGAAGAAGATTTCTTGATTTAGAGTTGTGTCAGTTGGATAGACTATATGTATATCATCTGGTAAATTATAACAAAGTTCTTTGCCAGAGAAATCAGCTTTTAAAAGATCTTCCATTTCGGCATGAGCTGATGGATACCTTGGATATATGGGATATGCAGCTTGCTGAATATGGGAGTAAATTAATTGTGAGAAGAGATGAATTTCTTTCTTCCTTGGATGAGTTGGTAGGTATTTTTCATGGAAGATTAAGTGGTGAAAAGGAGGAGCTGCATATTCGTTATGAGCCAAGCTGTCAGGCAGAAGAATTACTAGATATATTGAAAAGGAACAGAGAGAGAGAGATTAAACTAAAGACAACGAATACAGGTCCTCATAGGGACGATATCAGTTTTTACATAGGAGAAATTGATCTGAGAAAGTACGGTTCACAGGGGCAGCAGCGCACGGCAGCTTTGGCGCTCAAGCTTGCAGAGATTGAGATTGTGAAAAAGCTTACCAAGGATACCCCTGTGCTTCTTCTGGATGACGTTCTATCCGAGCTGGACAGCAAGAGACAGAATCATCTTCTCAATCATATTCATGAGATACAGACGATTATAACCTGTACTGGTCTCGATGAATTAATAGAGAACAGATTTGAAATCAATAGGGTATATCACATAATGAATGGAACAGTAGGAGGAAGAGAATGAACTCAGAATATGATGCAAGTCAGATACAGATTCTGGAAGGTTTGGAAGCTGTGAGGAAAAGGCCGGGTATGTACATTGGTAGTACATCCGAAAAGGGTCTGCACCATCTGGTATATGAAATAGTGGATAATGCGGTGGATGAGGCTCTGGCAGGTTTTTGTAGTGTGATCGATGTGACAGTGAACAAGGATAATTCGATCACAGTCATTGATAATGGAAGGGGTGTGCCGGTCGGGATTCACCCCAAAGCAGGTATTTCTACGATAGAGGTGGTTTACACCATATTGCACGCCGGCGGAAAGTTTGGCGGCGGAGGATATAAGGTGTCCGGCGGATTGCACGGCGTGGGTGCGTCAGTGGTCAATGCCTTGTCTGAGTGGATGGAAGTCACGGTATATCAGGATGGAAAAATATATATGCAGCGCTATGAGAGGGGAAAGGTAATGTATCCGGTAAAGGTTGTCGGGGAATGTCCTGTAGAACAGACGGGAACGACAGTGACTTTCCTGCCGGACAGCCAGATTTTTGAGGAGACGGTATTCCAATTTGACGTATTAAAGACCCGACTTCGCGAGACTGCATTTTTAACAAGAAATTTAAAGATTATTCTCCGTGATGACAGAGAGGAACCTCAGGTGGTCCGCGAATTTCACTATGAAGGTGGTATCAGGGAGTTTGTGACGTATTTGAATAAAACGAAGGATGCGTTATATGACAATGTGATCTATTGCGAGGGTACAAAGAACAATGTCTATGTTGAGGTTGCTATGCAGCACAACGACTCTTATGTGGAGAATTGTTATGGTTTTGTCAATAACATTATCACTCCTGAGGGCGGCACGCATTTGATCGGTTTTCGAAATGCGCTGACAAAGACATTTAACGAGTATGCCCGAACCAATAAGCTGCTAAAGGACAGTGAACCTAGTTTATCAGGGGAGGATATCCGAGAGGGTTTGACAACGATTATCAGTGTGAAGATAGAAGAGCCGCAGTTTGAAGGTCAAACCAAGCAGAAGCTGGGCAATAGCGAGGCAAGAGGTGCGGTGGAGAGCATTGTGTCAGAGCAGCTTACTTATTTTTTGGAGCAGAATCCAAATGTAGCGCGGATTATCTGTGAGAAATCTATTCTCGCACAGAGAGCGAGAGATGCAGCGAGAAAAGCGAGGGAACTTACAAGAAGGAAATCTGCTCTTGATTCCACCAGCCTTCCCGGAAAGCTGGCAGATTGTTCTGATAAAAACCCAGAAAATTGTGAGATTTATATTGTGGAGGGAGATTCCGCAGGAGGCTCTGCCAAAAATGCCCGCTCCAAAAATACGCAGGCAATTCTTCCACTTCGCGGAAAGATTTTGAATGTAGAGAAGGCAAGACTTGATCGGGTGCTTGGAAACGAGGAGATCAAGGCGATGATCACGGCCTTTGGCACAGGAATATATGAAGATTTTGATATTAATAAGCTGCGTTATCACAAAATAATCATTATGACGGACGCAGATGTGGATGGTGCGCATATCAGCACATTGCTTTTGACATTTATCTATCGTTTTATGCCAGAGTTGATTAAGGATGGTTATGTCTATCTGGCGCAGCCACCGCTTTATAAGCTTGAGCGGAACAAAAAGACGTGGTACGCCTATAGCGATGATGAGCTGAATGAGATACTGAATGAGGTTGGGAGAGATAATACCAATAAAATCCAGCGGTATAAGGGGCTGGGAGAGATGGATGCAGAACAGCTCTGGGACACTACCATGGACCCAGAGAAAAGGGTTCTTCTGCGTGTGACGATGGATGAGGAGAATTCTTCTGAGCTTGATATTACCTTTACCACGCTTATGGGTGACAAGGTAGAGCCAAGACGTGAATTCATTGAGGCAAATGCAAAATTTGTGCAGAATTTGGATATTTAATATCCAAGGCACGGAAAGCTTTGCAGTGAACCTTATATGGGAAGGGAATGGAAAATAGGATGGATGAAAATATCTTTGATAAAATACATGAGGTGGATCTGAAAAAGACAATGGAAAGCTCTTACATCGACTATGCCATGAGCGTTATCGCGGCTCGTGCACTTCCCGATGTGAGAGATGGGCTAAAGCCGGTTCAGCGCCGTGTTTTGTATTCCATGATCGAGCTGAATAACGGTCCAGATAAGCCTCACCGCAAGTCAGCGCGTATCGTCGGAGATACCATGGGAAAGTATCATCCCCACGGAGACAGCTCCATATATGGAACTCTTGTAAATATGGCGCAAGATTGGTCTATGAGGTATCCGCTTGTGGATGGACATGGAAATTTTGGATCGATCGATGGAGACGGAGCGGCTGCCATGCGTTATACCGAAGCGCGCTTAAGCAAGATATCCATGGAGATGTTAGCGGATATTAACAAAGATACCGTTGACTTTGTGCCAAATTTTGATGATACGGAAAAAGAGCCAGTTGTGCTTCCAGCGAGATTTCCCAATCTTTTGGTAAATGGAACGACTGGCATTGCCGTTGGAATGGCTACCAATATCCCATCCCATAATCTGAGAGAGGTTATTGGTGCAGTAGTAAAAATTATAGATAACAGGGTACTTTGTGATCGGGATACCGAGATGGAAGAAGTGCTTGAGATTGTTAAGGGACCAGACTTTCCAACAGGGGCGATGATTTTAGGAACAAGAGGAATTGAGGAGTCATATCGCACCGGCAGAGGAAAGATCAAAGTGCGTGCCGTCACGAATATCGAGCCGATGCAAAATGGGAAAAATCGAATTGTGGTGACAGAGATTCCCTATGGAGTCAATAAAGCAAAACTGATCGAGAAAATTGCGGAGCTTGTAAAGGACAAGCGTATTGATGGAATCACAGATCTTCGTGATGAATCCGATAGAAATGGAATGAGAATCTGCATAGAGCTGCGCCGTGATGTAAATACGAATGTAATTCTAAATCAGCTTTACAAGCACACACAGCTTCAGGATACCTTTGGTGTAATTATGCTGTCTCTTGTCAATGGAGAGCCAAAGGTTCTAAATCTGTTGGATATGCTTACTTATTATCTGAAACATCAGGAGGATGTCGTAACCAGAAGAACACGTTATGAGCTGAATAAGGCAGAAGAACGCGCACATATCTTGGAGGGGTTGCTGATAGCCCTTGATCATATTGATGAAGTAATACAGATTGTTCGAAGCTCAAAGTCTGTCAGTGATGCAAAGAGCCGTCTGATTGAGAGATTTGGCTTATCAGACGCGCAGGCGCAGGCGATCGTCGATATGCGAATTCGTGCACTGACTGGTCTGGAAAGAGAAAAGCTTCTACAAGAGTATAACGAGCTTCAGGAAAGGATTGCAGAGTTGAAGGCGATACTTTCGGATGAGAAAAAGCTGCTCGGCGTGATTCGAGAGGAGATTATGCTGATCAGCGACAAATATGGAGATGACAGAAGAACCTCCATCGGTTATGATGAATTCGATATTTCCATGGAGGATATGATACCAAATGAAGATACCGTTATCACTATGACAAATCTTGGATATATCAAGAGAATGACAATCGATAACTTTAAGAGCCAGAACCGCGGCGGTAAAGGCATTAAGGGGATGCAAACCATCGAGGAGGATTATATTGAGGATCTTTTGATGACAAAGACGCACAACTACTTAATGTTCTTTACAAATAGGGGCAAGGTGTATCGAATGAAAGCATATGAGATACCAGATGCTTCAAGAACTGCACGTGGCACAGCGATAATTAACTTGCTTCAGCTTACTCCGGGGGAAAAAATCACGGCGATTATTTCGATCAAAGAATATAACAAAGATAATTATCTTTTTATGGCGACGAAAAAAGGTGTGGTAAAAAAGACCTCTGTCACAGAATTTGCAAATATACGAAAGACGGGGCTTCAGACGATCAATTTAAAAGACGATGATGAATTGATCGAAGTTAAATTTACCGACAACCATATGGATATTCTTCTTGTGACAAAGCTTGGGAAATGTATTCGATTTAAAGAAAGTGATGTCAGAGCTACTGGAAGAAGCTCGATGGGTGTGATTGGTATGAATCTGGACGAGGAAGATGAGGTAATAGGGATGCAGCTTCATGTGCAGGGTGAAGCACTTCTGATCGTGTCAGAGAATGGATTGGGAAAACGCACGAAAATAGGAGAATTTGCTGTACAGCAGCGCGGTGGAAAGGGCGTGAAATGTTATAAGATCAATGAACGATCGGGATGTGTAGTGGGTGCTAAGGCAGTGAATTCTGATCAGGAAATTATGATTATCACGACAGAAGGAATCATCATCCGTATACCAGTGGAAGGGATTTCTGTATTAGGACGTATAACATCCGGTGTGAAGCTGATCAATATGGAGGAAGACATCTCTGTGGCAAGTATTGCCAAGGTTAGAGAGAGTAAAGAAAAAACAGAAGAAGAGGAAGCTAACATACAAGAACATGAAGCATAGCTTCCAATTAGGTTCGCATAGACTATGCAGCTATGCGAACCTTTTCTTTCGTTTAGTCTAAATTCAATTTTTTTGTCAACACAAGTTTTGTGGCGAAATAGAATACGACAGTGAGGATAATACTTAAGACAAGTGAGATAATTCCAAATGTATTAAGATAATGGATAATACTCTCTGCTTTTTTGATCTCATCGATCACAAAGAGATCTGGGTCAATTGTATTTGTAAAAATAAATAGGAAACCAAAAATATTCTGAAGCACAAAATTAATTGCAAAATAAGCTCCAATAGAGGCTAATATACGATGCTTTCCCACCAATTGTCCGATGGATATCGCAAAATAAGATTGTAGAATATTGTAAAGGATTCCAACCAAAAAGGTACAGACGTAAATAAAAATAAATAGATTGAGTTGTACTCCATAGTAGATGGATAGCTCCTGAATAAATTTCGAACATACCGAGAAGAAATCTCCCAAGCCATGTCCACAGACCAAAATCAAGATAGAAAGGAAAAAGATAATGGTACTGAGTACTATCCACACAAAGGAAGTGACAGCCTTTACAATAATATGTTCTCCTACTTTGACAGGAAGAGTAAACATAAGATATCCTTCATCACACATTAAGTTTTTATAAAAGCGGTAGACCACCAACACGCTGGACAATATAAAAATAGCAGCGCACATCAGAACAAAAAATAGCATAAAGATATTTTGAAAATAGGAAAAAAACCTATTATTTGGAACAGAGAGTTCCAGAAACAGCTTATTAAACAGCGTGATAACAAAGAAAACGGAATACATTAACAAATAGTGTCTTCCAGTTGCCTTAAATTCATGCTTAAACAATTTTCCTAACATCTAAATACCTCCCTAAATAATGCATCCACAGATTTTCCTTCTTGAGAACGGATATCATCTACAGAAGCAGTTTTTACAATCGTTCCATTCTGGATAAATATAATATCATCTAAGATCTGTTCGATATCGGAAATTAGATGAGTCGAGATAATAATCGTGCCATCGGGATTATAATTGCTGATAATCGTATTTAAAATATAATCTCTTGCCGCCGGGTCGACCCCTCCAATCGGTTCATCCAGAAGATAAAGATCCGCCTGACGGCTCATAACCAGAATAAGCTGAACCTTCTCCTTTGTGCCCTTGGACATTGTTTTTAGCCGATCTTTAGCGTTGATATTCAGTCGCTTCAGCATCTCGTAAGCTTTATTCTTATCAAAGTTTTCGTAAAAATCTGCAAAAAAGTCAATAATATCGCAGACTTTCATCCAATTATTTAAATATGTTCTCTCTGGAAGATAGGAGACAATCTTTTTCGTTTCTGGTCCTACAGGCATATTGTTAATGATTAGTTCGCCATTCGTTGGGGTCAGAAGTCCATTGGATAGCTTGATTAATGTGCTTTTTCCACTTCCATTGGGGCCGAGAAGACCGACAATCCGCCCTCTCTCAACAGATAGATCAATGCCGGACAAGGCTTCCTTATAGCCATATTTTTTTGAAAGATTTCTACATTCTAAGATTGGACTCATATTGTCAGCTCCTTTGCTTCTTTTTCAATCATCTGGATTGTTTCCTGAATGGAAAATCCAATTTTTTTCATTGTCTCAAAGAATTCTGTGATATGCTCTTTTGCTATACTTTCCTTAAGATCTTCTATCATTTTTATATCCTCTGTAATAAAACGACCACTTGTTCTTTGTGTATATACCATTCCAAGCCTTTCCAGCTCAGCCAAGGCCTTCTGCATCGTATTTGGATTGACAGCGGCTTCTTCTGCCAGATCCCTTACAGACGGAAGTTTATCTCCCGGAAGGTATCTTCCAGATATTATGCCAAGTTTAATGTAATCTTGTAGCTGTGTATAAATAGGTCTATCAGACTTTAACTCCCAAGCCATAAAGTATCTCCTTTCTATAAAAAAGTAATTGTATTATTTATATAATACAACAATACAATAGGACATAAGAAAAGTCAAGGTATTTTTATAAAATAATGACAATTATTTTCAAATATGATAAAATAATACTACATTTCTGCTATTGACATAAAATCGACATAATAGAGAATATAGGTACAAGATAAGAAAAGATGGGAGAACGGCATGAAAAATATAAGAATAATAGATGTCCACACAATAACCGATAATGTTAAGGAAATGTGCATTAAGGCAAATCATTTTCTTTCAGAAGATATGGAAGAAATCTTTGAGGCAGCAGTTTTAAAGGAGGAATCTTCTCTAGGGAGACAGATATTAAATCAGCTTGAGGAAAACCTTAAAATTGCAGGGGAAGATTGGATTCCTATCTGTCAGGATACAGGAATGGCAGTAATCTTTGTAAAGATAGGGCAAAATGTGCATTTTGATGGAGGAGATCTGACAGATGCGATCAATAATGGAGTTCGTCAGGGATATACAGAGGGATATTTAAGAAAATCTGTGGTTGCAGATCCAATTTTCAGAGAAAATACAAAAGATAATACGCCGGCAGTCATCCATTATGATATAGTAGAGGGAGATCGCGTGGAGCTGACCGTTGCGCCAAAGGGATTTGGAAGTGAGAATATGAGCCGTGTATTTATGCTTAAGCCTTCCGACGGAATTGAGGGAGTGAAGGAAGCAGTACTTACAGCGGTAAGAGATGCGGGACCTAACGCTTGCCCTCCTATGGTGGTAGGGGTAGGTATTGGAGGAACATTCGAAAAATGTGCAATTCTGGCAAAAAAAGCCTTGGTGCGAAGTCTTAATGAAAAAGCTGACAAACCTTATCTTCAGGAGTTGGAGAAAGAATTATTACAGAAAATTAACTGTCTTGGAATAGGTCCGGGCGGGTTGGGAGGAACACAGACCGCTCTGGCAGTCAATATAGAGGCTTACCCCACTCATATAGCAGGGCTTCCTGTGGCAGTCAATATATGTTGCCATGTGAATCGGCATATTACAAGAACAATATAGAGAGACGAGGAAATACTATGGAAAAATATATCAAAGCTCCCTTGAGAGAGGAAGAGATAAAGAATTTACAGGCTGGCGATTATGTGTATATTACTGGAACCATCTATACTGCAAGAGATGCGGCACATAAAAGGCTGGCAGAAGCGCTGCGTGCCTCAGAAAAGCTCCCTTTGGAAATGGATCATAATATTATCTATTATATGGGGCCATCCCCGGCGAGAAAAGGAAGGGTAATTGGCTCAGCAGGCCCTACAACAAGCAGCAGAATGGACAAATATGCGCCCGATCTGCTTGACCTTGGATTAAAAGGAATGATAGGAAAAGGAAAAAGATCAAAAGAAGTAATCGATGCTATGGTAAGGAACAAGGCGGTATATTTTGCGGCAATAGGCGGAGCAGGAGCATTGTTGTCAAAAAGAATCCTGTCTTCTGAAGTAATAGCCTATGAAGATCTTGGAACAGAAGCGATTCACCGACTTGAAGTTGAAAATTTTCCTGTTATTGTTGTAATTGACAGTAAGGGAAATAATCTATATGAAACAGCAGCCGAAAAATACAAGAGCTGCTGAAAGGAGCAAAATTGAAAAGAATACTATTAATGGTGGCGCGTTTGTTCTATATTGCCCCAATATGGTTTTATTTTGTATGCAAATATGGAAGTTCTGATCGATATACGGAAGAACAGCGCTATGCTCTTTTGCATGGTATGATGCGACGAATAAACCGCGCGGGAAGAGTCATTATTGATGCCCACGGAATGGAGAAACTCCCAAAAGAGGGCGGATATATTATGTTTCCAAACCATCAAGGGTTATTTGATACACTGGCGTTGTTTGAGTCGCATGAAAAACCGTTTTCCGCAGTAGTAAAGAAGGAGATGGAACATGTATTTTTGGTTAAACAGATTATAAGGCTGATAAAAGCACAGCTTATGGATCGAGAGGATGTACGCCAGTCTCTTCAGGTGATCAAGCAGGTGGCAGAAGAAGTCAAATCAGGAAGAAGATATGTTATCTTTGCAGAGGGTACCCGTTCAAGGAATGGAAATGAGCTGCTAGAATTTAAGGCGGGAACCTTTAAAAGCGCAACAATGGCAAAATGCCCCATTGTGCCGGTTGCATTGATCGACGCATTTAAGGCATTTGATACAAATTCAATAAAGAAAATAACTGTGAAAATCCATTATATGGAGCCTATCTTGTACGAAGAATATAAAGATATGAAATCAACAGAAATAGCTGCCGAGGTAAAACGACGCATTGAAAGAAAGATCGAAGCGTGTATGAAAGTGTAAAAAGCAGGAAGAAAGATAACCAAACCTCCTTTTCCGAAAAGTGATAAACAGGCGTAACTATATAATACACCAGTTTACAACTTTTTGATAAAGTATAGATTTATGTAAAAGAAATTATTAGAATCATTTTCGAGAAAGGTCCACATAGCCAGCGCAGCTATTTCCTCCGTCACCCCGCTCTCGCTTAGTGA
>CAMWWW010000023.1 GCA_947178015.1 uncultured Clostridia bacterium | reverse complement strand
GTTATTCTTTCATTCTCGAATTGTCCTATGGTCAGCCTAAAATTAGAGAAGAAAAAGGCTGTATGAAAACTCTTTTAATTCTTCATGTAATTACGTACTCACTATTTGCATTATTGTTGCGTTGTTGTCAGTCAACAATGCTGCTTGCTTCTTTCCGCCTTCTTGCAAGATAACAAAATATTCCGTAATGAAAGGGCGATTACTGGCCGATAGTGCTTAGACACATTGATTTATCTTGTTCTCTTCTTTACTTATTTCGGATTAACGAAAGGATAAACATATCAGAAAACAAGCAAAAATTTATAAAATACAAGGATAACAAACAATCATTACAAGAACAAGTAAAAAACAAACGTGTTTTGAATACAGATAAAAGCAGCATAGCCAGAGCAGCTATTTTCCTCAAGGCACCTATTGAAAAACGTCGGCGCTTAACGAGGTTTTTCACGAGTTTAGCGTCCGCTACGTTTTGAACTAAGCGGGAGCGGGGTGACGGAGGAAATAGCTGCGGCGGCTATGCGGACCATTTTCGAAAATGATTTCACAAACTGCCTTTACAAAAACCTATGCGTTCTTAGAGGGTTTCCACGGTGGAGGGCAGAGTAATGTGGTGGTTCCGATATTGGGCAAAACATCATAGATGGAACAACCCATTTTAGATTCAAAATATTCTTTGATTGCAAATGTAGTATTCCAACGCTCGACGGAGTTTTTTAATACACCATATCTTCTTGCCACATCAATAAATCTTTTTTCTAATATACAGAAGCCATAGTCAACAGCAACACTGTCGCATAGCTGAATAAGCAAATCGTAATCATCTGCTTTACAATTTAAAATAAATTTTTTAATTTCTTGTACCTCAAAATCCTTTGGTTCAAATGCAAATTCCTTTTCCATCAAGGGATAGGAATGGGTCATGCATACTTGAGCAACCTCGTCCCAATTATGTTCCAGACAAAATAAGTATCCTTCATATACATGCTTGGGAATGTTTACAACACCAACTCTTCTTCCTATATCGTGTAATAGACCGACAATGTAGGCTTTTTCTGAATCCATCTCTGGGATTTTGCTGGCAATGTTTCTTGCAGCAATTCCAACATTTTCAGAGTGCTTCGTCCATGGGCCCGGATTTAATTGTCCGGCAATTTTTAATTCATCTAAAGCTTGTTCAATACTTGGCAGCATATGGTTCACCTCATCTATAGTAGTAACGGTCAAATCGAGTAGGGAGATTTTCTTCCCTACTCGTGCTGGACATTGGGTAGCTTTCGCGGCATAGGTTCTATTTTTGTGTAAATTTTTTCGCCTGTTCGTGAATAAATGTCATGTCCTCAAAATAATTAATCTTCATCGCTCGCTTAACCTCAGAAAGCGTTTGGGCAGCTACAGCCTCCGCTTTTTCACTGCCCTTTTTCAGAATCTCATAGACAGCAGGAATATCCTTTTCATATTCCTTTCGGCGCGCACGGATAGGCGCAAGTTCCTCCTGAAGTACATTGTTTAAAAATTTCTTAATCTTTACATCACCGAGTCCGCCCCTGCTGTAATGTTCTTTCACCTCAGATAGATTTTGATAATCAGAAAAATATTCTGCGAAATGTTCTGGTTTTGCAAATGCATCCAGATAGATAAACACAGGATTTCCTTCTACTTGTCCGGGATCGTCAACACGGATATGGTTTGGATCGGTATACATATTCATAATTTTCTTTTTCGTCTCTTCTTCCGTATCCGAAAGGTAGATGCAGTTATTTAGAGATTTGCTCATCTTTGCCTTGCCGTCTGTGCCGGGAAGACGAAGACAGGCTTTGTTGTCGGGCAAAAGGCTATCGGGTTCAACCAAAACTTCATCATAGATCATATTAAATCGGCGCACAATCTCCTTTGTCTGTTCCAACATAGGGAGCTGATCCTCTCCTACAGGCACCGTTGTCGCCTTAAAAGCAGTGATGTCAGCAGCTTGGCTGATAGGATAAGTAAAGAAGCCAACGGGGATGCTTGCCTCAAAATTGCGCATCTGAATCTCGGATTTTACGGTAGGATTTCTTTGCAGGCGGGAAACCGTCACCAGATTCATATAGTAAAAAGACAGCTCACAAAGCTCTGGTATCTGAGATTGAATCAATAGTGTAGAGATCTTTGGATCAAGACCGCAGGACAAATAGTCCAAAGCCACTTCAATAATATTCTGGCGAACCTTTTCTGGGTTATCCGCGTTATCTGTTAGTGCCTGTGCGTCCGCGATCATTATAAAAGTTTCATCGTATTCTCCCGAATTCTGCAATTCCACTCGTCTCTTGAGAGAGCCGACATAATGACCAATATGAAGCCTGCCGGTGGGCCGGTCTCCTGTCAATATAATTTTACCCATAATCATCCTCATTTCTGCACTGCTTGTCTTCTATCTCAAACCTGTGGAAGCAGCGCGGACACAGGCTTGAAAGCAAAAGGGTGAGACCTTTTTCGGATAACAAATATAATATTCTGATACTAACATCCGCAAAATAAAAAGTCAAGCCTTGCGAATACAATATAATGGTTTTTCAGTCATTATCTTCCTTATTTCTGCGCAGCTTTTTTACAGGCCAAACAATTTTGCGGCATGCAGCCCGCAGATACAAATCGACGCGTGAAATATATATTTTTTTACACGATCACCCTTTTGCATGAGTTTACGCGAGAGGATTTTCCTGCTATAATATGTAATGTAACTGTGACGGAGTATACACAACAATAGATGAAGAAATAGGGGTGATTTGAATGCAGCAGATAACAGAACAACAGATTCTTTCTCTGGCGCCCAATCCGGCTGCGGCGGCGAACGGGAGAAAGATCTCCCAGAAGGGAGGCTTTGTCCGTCTGGAGCGCTCAGCAGATGATACCTTTTATCTGGGAGAATGTACCGGCAGCGGAAAGAGCAACTATATTACTACGGCCGATTATATTGTGCAGGATGCACCGGTGTTCCGATGTTCTTGCCCAAGCCGCCAGTTTCCATGTAAGCACAGTCTTGCATTGATGTATGAGCTTCTGGCGCAGAAGAACTTTGCCATCTGTGAGATCCCGGAGGATATTCTAAAAAAGAGGGAGAAAAAGCAGGCAAAAGCGACAAAGGAACAGAGCACGGAAAACCTTTCTCCAGAGGAGGCAGAGAAAGCAGAGAAGAAAAAGGCGGCATCCAAAAAAGCAAGCAAGGCAGCAAGAACCAAAAAACTGAAAAAGCAGCTTGAGGGATTGGATATGACAGAAAAGCTGGTGAAGGAGCTTATGCGCGCTGGACTTGGAACCATGGGAGGAACATCGCTTGATAACTACAGGCAGCTTGCAAAGCAGCTTGGCGATTATTACCTGCCGGGACCACAGAGGCTTTTGAATGGTTTGATTCTGGAGATTGCGGCATTTCAAAAGGATGGACTTGAGGATCATTATGAACAGTCGATCGATATTTTGGAAAAGCTTTGGACATTAGTAAAAAAATCCCGCCAGTATCTGACAGAGAAGCTGGAGAAGGATGAGATTGATCTGGATGACAATCTTTTGTATGAAGAACTAGGGGGGATCTATAAGCTTTCTGAGCTGGAGGAGCTGGGACGGTGCAAGAAAGACGCCAGCTTTGCACAGCTTGCATTCTGGGTGGATTATTCGGAGGCAAGAAAGGAATATATTGACACTGCCTGCTGGGCGGAATTAAAGACTGGTGAAGTATTTATGACCTATAACTATAGACCGGTAAAGGCATTAAAATTCGTGAAGCAGGAGGACAGCATATTCGGCGTGGCGGATGCGGCGATGACAGCCTGCTATCCGGGCGAGGGGAATGTGAGAATTCGCTGGGAGTCTGCGCAGATGCGCCCTGTGTCCGAGGAGGACCTTGCACAGCTTCGTTCTCATGCTATTTCTGCTTTGGCGGCGGAGGCGAAGGCGGCGAAAAATTTGCTTAAAAATGCGATGACCGACACCATTTTATATCGATTGATCGCGTATAAGGAGATTGGAAATACAGAACAGGGACCGGCTCTTCGGACGGAGAATGGAGACACCATTCTTCTTGGAAATGCACCGGGGATGGAAGTTACCACAGGACGGCTTTCTGTGCTTCCTGATGAGGCATTGTATCAAGATCAGGTGCTGCTTGGGGCATTTTATTATGATAAAGGGGAGAGGCGTCTGAAGCTTCAGCCATTGAGCATTATCACAAAGACCGATATTGTGAGGCTGCTGTATTAGTGCAGCGCAGAAAGGAGGGAGATTATGGATATTACACCGATATATGAGTTGCGTATAAGGTTAAAGACAGCGATTATTGCCGGGACGAGTCTGCTGGCGGAGGATTTTAGGTTGAAGCGTGCGGTGGAGGCGATACAGCCGCTTCTGACTGCTTCCCCTGTTTTTGCGAAGATAGGGCAGCTTGTGCAGGCACTTCTGGCTCCGGGACAGGAAGGAAAAGAGGGGCTTCTGCTGGACGCCATTTCCTTGGTGGATGCTGTGATCTGTACACAGGGAGTGGTGGCCGTGTCTGGAGAGATAGAGCCGATTAGAGCGGGCTGCTATGGAACAGCGGTTACAAATGCCCCATATTCCTTGGTAAAAACGTTGATTGAAGCTCTGACAAGTGCGGGAAATGGACGGTATTCTTATGTGATAGAGACGCATAAAAATCAGCCACATCTATTTGATGATTATCGAATTAAAACGACGATGGTAGAGGCATTGGATGCTTCCTATGCCGATCTAGCCAATCAAGTGGCAGAATGGCTGGTGGAGGATGGAGAGAATGTGATCCCTCTTCTAAAAGGCGGTTTTGACCCTAAAGGAAAAAGAGGAATGGTGCGAAGGGTTGAGGTTTTGGATGGCGTGGCAGGCGCAAAGGAAAACGATTTTTATTTGGAGCAGCTTGCCGTGGCGGAGAAAGAAGTCCGGCAGGCATTGATCTATGCGCTGCGCCATGATCCAAACAATATTGATCGGCTTTTGGAAATGATAAAGACAGAAAAAGGAAGCAGCAAGAAAGCAGCGTATTATGCCTTAGCTCAACAGGAAGATAGTAGGGTAAGTGAATTCTTTTGGAAGTTGATGAAGAAAAAGCCGGAGGATGCGATCACTTACATAGAACTGTCCGAGACAGATTGGGCTTCGGAGATTACTGCTAAGGGAATGATGGATCTGCTGCGTCCATGGACATCGGACGTGGAAGGCAAGAGATTGACAAAGATGCAGGCAGAGATGGTAAAGCTATATTGGAAAGCACTGCCGTTCAAGCATGGGGAATCTATTGCAGAATGTTATCGAATGGCAGCATCCATTGGAAGCCGTTTGAGCAAGCCGTTGGAGGGCGAAAATGAGGTGTGGAAGCTGCAAATAGGGGATAGCCGCGGTAACAAGCTTACATTCCGTCGTGTTATGCCTCGTGTACTGGACAGGGCGATCTATCTGCATCCAACCAAGGAATTGTGTGACTTGGCGGTGGAGCTTTATGAGAATGTGAAAAACACGAAGGAGGAAGGGGATTATTTTATTCCTGTTTTTACGGCAAAGCTTCTCACAGAAGAAAATTGCAGCGAATGGCTTAAGGAGCAGATGGAAAAGGGAACGATTCTTGGAGAAAAGAGAAGACATTCGATCGTTAAGTATCTGGAGGAAGGATTAAGGACTCTGCAATGGGACAATAAAGAAAAAGCACATATTTTGTATAGGTGGATGGTAAATCCGGTAGATGGCAGAAATCATACCATAGTCCGAAAGATAAAACAGAAAATGAGTGGAGAATTTATAGAAATTCTGATGACGCTTGACAGTTATCAAATTGATGATACGCTAAGTAATTGTATTGCGCCGGAGGATACTAAATACCATGATATTTTGTTGGAATATTTTTATAGGAGGGCGCTGACTGTTTCAGAAAATAGAAATTATTGTTATATTTTAAAGCGCCTTGGTGGAACAAAATTCGAGGGTCTGGCTGTGCATTACTTTAGAAATAGGAATCTGGTCGATCGCTGGGAAGTTTCTTGGTATGTGGACCAGATGCCCGGAAGTGCAGCGGAAAAAGCGGCTGAGATAGAAAAAGTTTTTGATATGATAAAGAGCAAGAAGCTGAAGGGCAGAAATATAACAGAGGACTGGATGGAGCAGTATCTGGATTCCGTGAGATATCAATAGAGAAAGGGATGGAGATAAGATATGGAACAGCAAGTATTAAGGCTGCCTGCGGAGCAGCTTTTTCAGAAAGAGATCGATGCACTGATAGCGGCGGAGAAGGACCCTATACCGACAGGATGGCGCATGTCGCCCCGTTCTGTGCGCACTTATATATGCGGCGGCAAGGTGAAGGGGACAGTGATCACACCAAAGTATATTGGGCATGAGAGGCTGGTGGAGATCGCGATCGCCACGCTGGTGACGGATCGCGCACTTCTTCTGATAGGAGAACCGGGTACAGCAAAGAGCTGGCTTTCAGAGCATCTAACTGCCGCTATTAACGGGGATTCTACCAAAGTTATTCAGGGTACAGCGGGAACAACGGAGGAACAGATCCGCTATTCTTGGAATTATGCGATGTTGATTGCAAATGGTCCTTCGCCGGAGGCGATGTTAAAAAGCCCTGTCTTTCACGCGATGGAGACGGGATCAATCGCCCGTATGGAGGAGATTTCCCGGTGTGCTTCCGAGGTTCAGGATGCCCTGATTTCCATATTGTCTGAAAAGAGAATTTCTGTTCCTGAGCTTAGCATTGAGGTTGCTGCTAAGAAGGGATTTTCTGTAATTGCAACGGCGAACACCCGCGATAAAGGGGTGAATGATATGTCTGCCGCATTAAAGAGACGTTTTAATATTGTGGTGCTGCCTGCACCGGCGAATCTGGATGCGGAGATGGAAATTGTGCGCACCAGAGTGGCACAGCTTTCGGCTGGTCTTGACTTAAATGCAGCCCTTCCTGAGGACGATACGGTGGAGAAGGTTTGTACGATATTCCGCGAATTAAGAAAAGGAGAGACGCTGGATCGCAGCCAGAAGGTAAAGACGCCTTCCGGTGTGTTGTCCACAGCAGAGGCGATCTCTCTTCTGTGCAATAGTATGGCACTGGCAGGAAGCTTTGGAAGCGGCATTATCAGTGAGGCAGATCTGGCAGCGGGGCTTCAGGGCGCTGTGGTGAAAGACGAAGATAAAGATAATGTCGCATGGAAGGAATATCTGGAAAATGTGATGAAGAAGAGGGGAGCACGCTGGACGGGATTATATAGAGCCTGTAAGGAGCTGAATAAGGTATGAAACATCCACATATATTTGGAATCCGGCATCTGTCTCCGGCGGGAGCGTGGCATCTGGTACAATATCTGGATGAGAAGAGGCCGCGGCTGGTGCTGGTGGAAGGTCCAAGTGATCTGAATGATCAGATGGAGCATATCACGCGCCCGGAGACAAAGCCGCCGATTGCGATCCTTGCCTATACAAAGGACGCGCCGGTCAAGACAATCTTATATCCCTTTGCAGAGTATTCACCAGAGTATCAGGCAATTCTGTGGTGCAGTAAACATAGTGCAGAATGTCGATTTATTGACCTGCCCTCGGATGTATTTCTGGCGTTGTCTGACAGAGAGATCAGCGATGCAGAGGGTGAGGAAGGAAGGATGAATGTATATCAGCTCCTTGATAATTATGCGGGAGAGGATGGGCATGAAACTTTCTGGGAGCGCGTGATGGAGCACACCCATGACACAGAGGGGTATCATAGAGGAGCAAATACCTTTGGATCAAGTCTGAGGGAGCTCACGGCGGGCAAAGAACATGATTGGGCTGAGATTATAGTTAGAGAGGCGTATATGCGCCGCAGAATAGAGGATGCCATAAAAGAAGGATTTGATCCAGAACAGATCGTGGTGGTGACAGGAGCGTATCATGTGGACGGGCTGTTAAGCGAGAGCGAGCCTGCTATGACCGACAAGGAATTAAAGGCGCTTCCAAGGGTGGGCGCAAGCCATACCTTGATGCCATATTCCTACTATCGTCTTTCTACAAGAGCGGGCTACGGCGCAGGAAATAAGGCACCCGCTTATTATTCCCTTCTCTGGCAGGGGATGCAGAAAAAAGAACCCGCTTATACAGGATACAGTTATCTGTCGCAGATTGCAGGATATCAGAGAACACATGGAACTCCGGTCTCCTCCGCGGAGGTTATCGAGGCGGCAAGACTGGCAAAATCGCTGGCGCAGCTAAGGGGCGGAAGGATTCCATCCCTGCGTGATCTAAGAGATGCGGCTGTCACCTGTCTTGGCGGGGGAAGCTTTTCGGCGATCAGTCTTGCGACGGCAGATACAGAGATTGGAACAAAAATTGGTGAACTGCCAGAGGGAGTCAGCCGCACCAGTATACAGGAAGATTTTTACAGACAGCTAAAGACATGGAATCTGGAACGATACCGCAGCTTGACAGCGCAGGATCTGATGTTAGATCTGAGGGAGAACCGCAAGGCAGCAACAGAAAAATCAGCATTTTTGGATCTGTACCGCTCCTTTTTCCTGCATCAGCTTAGAGTGCTGCATATCAGCTTTGCGAGTCAGGAGCAAGTCAACCAAGACAATGCTACATGGTCAGAGCACTGGGTGATTAGCTGGACCCCAGAGGCAGAGATTGAGCTGGTGGAGGCGGCATTAAAGGGAGATACTGTTGCGCAGGCGGCATCCTTCCACATGAAGGAGCAGGTGGAGGAAGCGGCGAACATCGGCGCGGTCGCACAAGTTATTGAGGATGCCTTTACCTGTGGCATGTCAGGTGCTGTCAGCTATGCTGCACAGGTTCTTCAGGCGATGGCGGTGGATGCAGCGTCCCTTGAGGAGCTTGCCGCCACGGCAAGCCGGCTTTCTGTCGTGGTTCAGTATGGAAGTATCCGTCATCTTGATCCGGCGCCGCTGCAACCGATCTTAAATCAGATCTTTTATCGTGCCTGCCTGATTCTGCCCGGCGCCTGTGTCTGTGACGACGGTGCGAGCAAAGGGATTGTGGTGGCCATGGAGCGGCTTAACAGCGTGCAGCTTGCCCATGATTTTCTGGATGGTGAGTCGTGGCTGGCAGCTTTGTGGGAGACGGCGGACAGAGACGATCTGAATACAAAACTTTCTGGATTTGCCGCCGCTATTTTGTTGGAGAGAAGTCAGATGGCTGCTGATCGGCTGTATCTGGAGGTGCAGAGAAGGCTGTCGCTCGGAATTCCGGCAGAGCTTGGCGCAGGTTGGTTTGAGGGGCTTGCGATGAAAAATCGGTATGCCCTGATAGCAAGGCTATCTTTGTGGGAGAGTCTGGATCAGTATCTGGAGTCTTTGGACGACGAGGAATTTAAGAGGGCGCTGGTCTTTCTGCGACGTGCATTTGCGGATTTTACCTCAGCGCAGAAGGATGAGATCGCGGAAAATCTGGGTGAGATCTGGGGCTTAAATGGGCAGCAGGTCAGTGAGGTAGTCAATGCAGGGCTTGACGAGGAAGGACAGAAGCTGGTAGAAGGTCTGGATGACTTTGACTTTGATTTTTAGTTAAATTGTGCGATGGAGGTTGCATATGAATACGGATGAACATATTCGTAAATGGCGGCTGATTCTGGGACAGGAGAGTCAGGAGCGATTTGGGCAGATGAGCGATGAGGCAGGGCTGTCACAGGAACAAGATCTGATGGATCAGGCTTTGGCGGCAATCTACAACCGCACAGAGTCGGGTGGATTTGGTGCGGCAGGCGGGAGGGGAGCAGGGAATGGCCCCTCCAATCCGCAGATTACTCGCTGGCTGGGAGATGTCAGAAGTTTATTTGATAAAGATCTTGTCACAGTGATACAGGGAGATGCCATGAACCGCTGCGGCTTAAAGCAGTTGATCTTTGAGCCGGAGCTTTTGGAGAATTTGGAGCCGGATGTCAATCTGGCGGCTACCATATTGTTATTAAAGGATCAGATCCCAAAGCGCTCCAAGGAGAGTGTAAGGGCATTTATCAAGAAGATTGTGGAGGAGATCAACCGTCTTTTGGAACAGGATATCCGGCGTGTGGTGACGGCGTCCATAAATCGAAGAAGACATTCTCCGATTCCTTCTGCTGCTGCCTTGGATTTTAAGACCACAATATCCAGAAATTTAAAGCATTATAATACGGAGCTCAAAACCATTGTGCCGGAACATTTTTATTTCTTCGATCGAACCAGCACCACGGCGGCGAATAAATGGACCGTAATTCTGGATATTGACCAAAGCGGATCGATGGGAGAGTCGGTGATCTATTCTTCCATTATCAGTTGTATACTGGCGAGTATGACAAGCTTAAAGACAAGAATTGTGGCGTTTGATACCAAAGTGGTGGATCTGACGGAGAAAAGTGACGATCCAGTGGATCTGCTGTTTGGTTTTCAGTTGGGAGGCGGAACAAACATCGAGCTGTCGGTAACATATTGTCAGCAATTTATAGAAAATCCGGCAAAAACGTTGTTTTTCCTGATATCGGATCTGGAAGAGGGCGGAAACCGGGCAGGGCTGCTGCACAAGCTGGAGAATATGAAGAGCTCTGGCGTTACTGTGATCTGCCTTCTTGCGCTGGCGGACGGCGGAAGACCTTATTATGATGCACAGATGGCGCAGAAAATAGCCAGCATGGGAATTCCCTGTTTTGCCTGCAATCCGCAGATGCTGCCGACATTGCTTGAGCGGGCGCTGCGCGGTCAAGATTTGCAGCAGTTCCAAAAGGAATTTGATAAGAGAAAAAAATAGAAAAATTGGGAGGATAAAAAGGATGACAAAGAAGGAGCGTGTACTTCACGCATTTCGGAATGAGGAGACAGATAAGATCCCAATGGGCTTTTGGTATCATTTTTCGCCGGATGAGGATAAGGGAGCAGAGACGGTAAGAGAACATATTGATTTCTATCGGGAAGCAGAGCTGGATTTTATTAAAGTGATGTGCGACGGGTACTTTAATTATCCCAATCCCGATCTCACAAAGGAAAACTTAACGAAGATAAAACCTCTAGGAGAAGCGCATCCATATATCCAAAAGCAAGTAGAGCGTGCCAAGGGAGTGGTGGATGGAGTAAAGGGAGAATGTTGTGTTTTCTATAATGTATTTTGTCCAATGTCTCTGATGCGTTTTGGTTCAAGTGAGAAGTTTTTGATGGAACAGTTAAAGGAGAATACAGAGGCCGTTAAGCAGGCGTTTTTAGTGATTGCGGAGGATATTAAAACACTTGTCAGGCTGCTTATCACGGAGGCTGGCTGCGACGGAATATATTATTGTGTACAAAATGCGGAGGAATTTCGCTTTACGGCGGAGGAGTATAAACAGATTGTCGCTCCGGCAGAATTAGAGGTGCTTCAGTATGCCAATTCTCTCAGCGAGAACAATATTCTTCATTGCTGCGGCTGGGCAGGCGATAAAAACCGAATTGAGGTGTGGAAGGACTATCCGGCAGCGGCGATAAACTGGGCTGTTTATGTGGAGAACCTGTCTTTGACAGAGGGAAAGAAATTCTTTGGGGGAAAATGTGTGTTGGGAGGCTTTGACAACCGCAAGAATGGCATCCTTTATTCTGGAACCAGAGAAGAGGTGGAAGCAGAGACGGAAAGAATCATCAATGAGGCAGGAAAGATAGGTGTGATGCTGGGAGCCGACTGCACACTGCCGGCGGATATCGATCATAACCGTCTTATCTGGGTGCGGAGAAAGCTAGATCGCATCTAAAAAATGCGTTCTGTCAAATGCGCAAAAAGGCGCAGAAATGAGGAAAATATGGAACAGCCAATCGTATCACAGTGGATACCAGACCAGCAGGAGGTAGAGTGCTGGATAAAGGAAAAGCTTCCTGATATGGAAAAAGATCTTGCAAGGCTCTGCCGAATAAAAAGTGTGGCGGAGGTAACTGGCGCGAAGGAGCCGCCTTATGGTGCAGGTTGCAGGCAGGTTTTGCAGGAGATGCTTTTGCTGGGAGAGGAAAATGGTTTTGAAGTAAGAAATTATGATCACTATGTAGGTTGTATCTCCTACGGCAGCACCACGGAGGAATATCAGGCAGATGCCGTGGGAATCTGGGCGCATCTCGACGTGGTGGAGGAAGGAGACGCGGCAGAATGGCAGTATGAACCTTACAGACCACAGGTTAAGCAAGGGTATTTTATAGCGAGAGGGTGTCAGGATAACAAAAGCTCTGCCATTATGGCGCTTTACGTGATGAAATACCTAAGAGAGCATCAGATAACACTGAACCATGGACTTCAGCTTTATGTCGGTACCTGCGAGGAGCAGGGCATGTATGATCTGGATTATTACACCAGCCATTATCCAGCGCCTGCTCTTTCCCTTGTTCCAGACAGCGGATTTCCGGTATGTTTTGGAGAGAGAGGAATCTTTAATGGAGAGTTGACATCCACTTCAGTTGTCAGTGAGGATATTCTGGAATTAAGCTGCAATGGAAGCAGGGCATTGATCCCAGATACTGCTTCGATTCTTCTGCGATGGTCAGAGGAAAGGCAGAAACTGTCTGAACACTTATCAGAAGATTATATAATTGATACAAAGAAGGATACCATACGAATCACGGCAAAGGGTGTTGCCAGCCATACGGCAAATCCAAGATCAGGAAGAAATGCACTCTTGTTATTGACAGAGGTACTGTGTAAAAATACTTTTTTAGAAGAGAATGACAGAACGCTGTTTGCATTGCTTCACGCCATAAACAGCGATTATAGCGGAAAGGCTTTGGATATTGCCTGTGAGGATGAAATGTCTGGTCCGGCGACGGTAACGGCGGCGAATGTTTTCCTAAAAGACAGGCATCTGACAGTGCAATTCTTTTCGAGATTACCTGTCAGCAGCAATGAAATTCCATTTCGGGAAAAAGCGGAGGCAGCAGCGGAAAAATGGGGATATCAGCTTGAGGTGTTAAAGCTATCCAAATCTAACTATTTTGATCCAAAGCATCCCGCTGTCTCAGTCCTGACCGATACTTATAATAAAATAATGGGACTTAAGACAAAGCCCTTTGTGATGAGCGGAGGAACTTATGCGTCAAAGCTGCCAAGAGCCTTTGCCTTCGGCACCGGAGGACTGCCCATCAAGAGACCACCCGAAGGATTGTTTTTACCGGGACATGGGGACTATCATCAGCCAGATGAAGCGATAGCGATGGAACGAATAGAAAAGGCGGTTTTGGTGTATATTTTCAGCATATTAGAATTGAACAAGCTGGAGAAAATAAGATAGAAATCCTGTGCAGAGTGCAGGGGATGGAATCTATGCATTAAAGTGAGGATTGCTATGGAAGAGAAGGAAAGCATATATTCCAGAACAGAGCTGCTGTTGGGTGAGAAAGCGATGCAGCGGCTAGCGGAGGCGAGAGTTGCCGTTTTTGGGCTTGGCGGTGTCGGCGGTCATGTGGTGGAGGCGTTAGCGAGGAGCGGCGTCGGTGCACTGGATCTGATAGATAAGGATATGGTAAGCATATCGAATGTAAATCGGCAAATTATAGCTTTGCAGAGCACGATTGGCAGATATAAGGCAGATGTGATGAAAGAGCGCGTGGCAGACATCAATCCAAATTGTAAGGTAGAAGCACATAGGTGCTTCTACTTGCCAGAAACCAGCGCGGATTTTGATTTTTCTGCCTATACTTATGTGGTGGATGCCGTGGATACAGTGACTGCGAAACTGGAGCTTATTGTGCGCGCAGAAGAAACAAAGGTTCCGATTATCAGCAGTATGGGCGCAGGAAATAAATTAAATCCAGCGGCTTTTGAAGTGGCGGATATCTACCAGACCTCGGTCTGTCCCCTTGCAAGAGTGATGCGCCGTGAACTTAAAAAACGGGGAATTTTGCAGCTTAAGGTGGTTTATTCAAAAGAAGAACCAATTAAGACAGGAGCAGAAGTCCCCGGTTCAACAGCATTTGTTCCATCTGCGGCGGGATTATTGATTGCATCAGAGGTAGTAAAAGATATTTGCCATATGAGCTAAGAAGCACTTTTGGGATAATGGATATTTATCCGAACCATATTAGTGTAGTCATTTTCTAGGATGATAAAGCATGGCTTTTTGTAAGAGTTATTTGTATAGTCATTTTCGAGAAAGGTCCGCATAGCCAGCGCAGCTATTTCCTCCGTCACCCCGCTCCCGCTTAGTGAAAAACGTAGCGGACGCTAAGCTCGTGAAATACCTCGCTAACCGCCGACGTTTTTCAATAGGTTCCTTGAGGAAAATAGCTGCGCTGGCTATGCTGC
>CAMWWW010000022.1 GCA_947178015.1 uncultured Clostridia bacterium | reverse complement strand
TGCTTAGCAAGAGAAAAAGAGTTTTTTTGGATTTGTTTTTTAAAATACGCATAACAAGCCTCCGGTTTGGTTTAAAAATATTAAAATAACTATATCAACAAATATGAAAAATGTAAATAGAGGACTATAGGCGGTTCTCTGTGCGGACCATTTTCGACTGAACTGTAATTTTCTTAAAAATTTTTTCATAAAATGATTGACATTTTGCAAATCTAGTGCTATGCTAATAAAGCACGACAGCAAGCCGCTGTTGCGGAATTGGCAGACGCAGCAGACTCAAAATCTGCAGGGTTCACGCTCGTGCCGGTTCGAGTCCGGCCAGCGGCATGAGAGGTCAGAGAGCTTCAAAGGATTTTCCTTTGGGGCTTTTTTCATATCGTATTGTGATTTTATTTATTACATGCTATAATTATAATGTTGCGTGATGGAAAAAAGTACAATAGTAGCATGAAGAAAATGGGAAGGAATTAGATAGAAGTATAGGTGAAAATAAGATAGAAGAGGGGAAAAAATGAGGCGCAGTGACAGAGAGATCAAAGATTTTAACGAAATTCTTGAGGTGATGAAGCGGTGCGATGTGTGCAGATTGGCACTGAATCAGGATGGGTATCCATATATTTTGCCCTTGAATTTTGGTTTTCAGGTGGAGGAGGGCACGGTTGTGCTGTATTTTCACGGCGCGGCGGAGGGTACAAAGTATAAGCTGATAGAGAAGGATAATCGTGCTTCTTTTGAGATGGATTGTTCGCACAGGCTGGTGATGGAGAAGTCGGGTGATGTCTGCTCGTGTACGATGGAGTATGAGAGCGTGATAGGAAAAGGCAGAGTTGAGATGGTTTCCGAGGAGAAAAAGGAGGAAGCGCTGGGAATTCTGATGAGGCATTATCATAGAGAGGATTGTCCGTTTAGCAAGGCGGTTGCTTCGCGCACGGCTGTTTTTCGGCTTGTGGTCAGTGAGCTTACCGGAAAAGCGCGCATGAAAAGAACGGAGAAGTAAAGTTTGAGAGTGGGGCGGGAGTACATATGGATGGATTTGCAGGAGCATTGTTGAGCGCGGAGAGAAGCAGCCTGATACCGGAGGAGTTGGATTATTTTAAGGAGCTTATCGGAAGCTGGAAGCTTGATTATGTGGAGGAGAGAGGCACAGACATGGAGAGGCATCTTGCAGGCGAGTGGCATTTTGCCAGAATTTTGGAGGGTCTTGGGATAGAAGATGTTTTTGTCTGCCCGGAGAGAGCTATACGCAAGGGTCCAGAAGATGGAGAGTATGGCGTGACAATCCGAATCTATAATGTGAAAACAAAAATGTGGGATATGATCTATGTGTGTCTTGGCAGTGTGAGTCGTTTTACGGGGACAAGGAAAGATCAGAGCGTGATTTTTACAAATAATGGAAATCAGAAAAATCGGTGGATTTTTACAGATATTACAGCAGACTCCTTTTGTTGGAGGAATGAGACCACCCTTCAGGATGGCACAATTAAGGTATGGTGTGAGGTGTTTGCAACAAGAGCCTGATGTGCGGGAGGAATGATAGATGGTGTGCAGAGAATGGCAGAGAAGGATTCCTGATTTCCTTAACAATCGTATGTCGCCGCAGGAGCAGGAGGATTTTATCGCGCATGTTCACACCTGCGGTGATTGTTATGAGGAGCTTGAGATTATGTATATGCTTGCGGAGGGATTGGAGGAGCTTGAGAACGGCACGGATACCTCCTTTAATTTTAAGAGTATGCTCGATAATAAACTGAAGCAGGCACAGCTTCGGTGTGACAGGTATCGCTGCTTTGAGAAAATAAAAGAGATGATAATGGGTATTATGTATGGTGTAACAGTAATTGGAATTGTTATGCAGCTTTTGGCGCTTTTTTCGGTGCGCGGATAGGAGGCTTTGCAGATAGTTCTAGTTGCGGCGGCGGTAGGAAGGCAGGAGAGGGAGACAGATGGCGAAGCTATTATTGATGGATGGAAACAGTATTTTATATCGAGCCTTTTATGGGCTGCCAAATCTGACGAATGTTGAGGGGCTTCACACAAATGCGGTGCTGGGGTTTTTAAATATTTTATTTCGGATTATGGAGGAGGAGAAGCCAGATTATCTTACCGTGGCGTTTGATCTTAAGGCCCCCACCTTCCGCCATAAAATATATGATGCGTATAAGGGAACCAGAAAGGATATGCCGGAGGAGCTTTTGGAACAGGTGCCTTATATAAAGGATTGTTTAAGAGCTATGAAGGTGCAGATGGTGGAGCTTGAGGGCTATGAGGCGGATGATCTGCTGGGGACGTTGGCTAGGACGGGCGAGCAGAAGGGATATGATGTGGTGATTTTGTCTGGGGACAGGGATCTGCTTCAGATAGCTGCGGAGAAGATAATGATCCGTATCCCAAAGACTAAGAAGGGGGTCACGGAGATTGAGGATTATCGAGCAGAGCAGGTGAGAGAGACCTACGGTGTTACCCCTTTGGAATTTATTGATATGAAGGCTTTGATGGGGGATTCTTCTGATAATATTCCCGGTGTTCCGGGGATTGGGGAAAAGACGGCGGGAAAAATTATCGCCGCCTATCATTCGATTGAAAATGCGTATGAGCATGTGGAGGAGATCACGCCGACGAAGGCGAGGGAATCTCTTAGAAATCATTATGAGCTGGCACAGTTATCGAAGATTTTGGCTAAGATCAAGACGGATTGCCCAGTTCCGGTGACGATTGAGGAGGGCAGGGCAGGCGAGCTGTTTACGGAGGAAGCGAGGGATATCTTTGCTAGGCTGGGACTGAAAAGCATTATTCATAAATATTATACGCAGGCTCAAGGGAAAGAGACGCCGAAGCTGGAAGAGAGTTTTTTGACTGTGACAGAGTTCTCGCAGGCGGATCAGATTCTCTCGCGGGCGAAGAAGGCGGAGCGTATTGGGGCGGCGTGTATTTTTGAAGACGGGCTTTTGGGGCTTGCGCTCACTCTCTCAGAAAAGGAGAGCTACTGGATAGAGACGGGAGGATTTCTGACGGAGGAATATCTGCTGGCGGAGTATCAGGAGCTGACGGAGTGCGAGGTTGTGATTGACTATATGGATCTGAAAAGCCATGTTCCATATCAGGTGCATGCGTATTCCGGAAGAGAGATGGATATCAGCATTGCGGCATATTTGTTAAATCCTCTAAAGGATACGTATGCGTATCAGGAGGTTGCGAGGGATTATCTGGGGTGGAGTCTGCCTTCAAGAGAGACACTTTTTCAGAAGCTGGAGCTGAGGGCGCTGGGAAAGCAGCAGGATGTGATGTGTTATGCCTGTTATCAGAGCTTGACGGCTTATCTTTGCGATGGGATATTGAGAGAGGGGCTTGTAAAGGCGGGTATGTGGGAGCTTTATCGAAAGATTGAGATGCCGCTTATTTATACGCTTGTGCATATGGAGCAGGCTGGTATCCGCGTAAAGAGAGAGGAATTGTTGACTTATGGAGAAAAGCTTGCCGTAAAGATTGCACAGATAGAGCAGGCGATCTATCAGCAGGTGGGAGAGGAGTTTAATATTAATTCGCCCAAGCAGCTTGGAGAGATCTTATTTGAAAAGATGAAGCTGACAGGCGGGAAAAAGACAAAGACGGGGTATTCGACGGCGGCGGATGTGTTGGAAAAGCTTGCGCCGGATAATCCGGTGATTCGGGATATATTGGAGTACCGGCAGCTCACAAAGCTAAAGTCAACCTATGCCGATGGGCTGGCGGGTTATATTGGCGCAGACGGCAGGATACACAGCACTTTTAATCAGACGATCACGGCGACGGGAAGGATTAGCAGCACGGAGCCAAATTTGCAGAATATTCCAGTTAAGGTGGAGCTTGGCAGGGAGATACGAAAGGTGTTTGTGCCAGAGGAAGGCTATGTTTTTGTGGATGCGGATTATTCCCAGATTGAGCTTCGAGTGCTTGCGCATATGTCGGGGGATGAGAGACTGATAGAAGCCTACAGGCAGGATTCGGATATTCACAAAATCACGGCGTCGCAGGTGTTCCATGTGCCGTTTGATGAGGTGACGGCGGTTCAGAGGCGCAATGCAAAGGCGGTGAATTTTGGCATTGTGTATGGCATCAGCTCTTTTGGCTTAAGTCAGGATCTCAGCATTGAGAAGAAAGAGGCGGAGGAATATATTGAGAAATATTTTGCCGCCTATCCGGGGATTAAGCAGTTTCTGGACAAGCTGGTTGCAGAGGCGAAGGAAAAGGGAGAGTCGGTGACAATGTTTGGCAGAAAGCGCCCGATCCCAGAGCTGAAAGCGTCTGGCTTTATGCAGCGGTCTTTTGGAGAGCGGATTGCGATGAATTCACCGATACAAGGGACGGCGGCGGATATTATTAAGATTGCTATGGTTAGGGTGGATCAGCGGCTGCGCAGGGAGAAGCTTTTATCAAGACTGATTTTGCAGATTCATGATGAGCTTTTAATTGAGGCGAAGGAAGAGGAGACAGAGTTGGTTAAGAGGATTCTTGCGGAGGAGATGCAGGGTGCGGCGCAGCTTTTGGTGGCGCTTGAGATCGATATGCATACAGGAGCGAGCTGGTTTGAGACAAAGTAGAATCGCTTAAGAGACAAAGACGGGGGAACAGCTTCTATGGTAATAGGGATTACAGGCGGGATCGGCGCGGGTAAAACAACGGTGCTTGCGCTGATGGAACAGGAATTTGGCGCATCGGTCCTGATCGCGGACGACATCGCGCGTCAGCTTATGGAGCCGGGGCATAGCTGCTATGAGCATATTGTGGATGAATTTGGCGAGGGGATTTTATTTCCAGATGGCTCGTTGGACAGAGCGATGCTCTCGGAGGTGGTGTTCGCCGATCCGGCAAAGCTTAAGAGGTTAAACGGCATTATCCATCCAATGGTGAAGGAATATATACGCGGGGAGATTTCCTGTCTCTCGCTGGAGGACCCGTTAAGGATCATTGTGGTGGAAGCAGCGCTGCTTATTGAGGATCATTATGATGAGATCTGCGATGAGATCTGGTATGTCTATGCGGACGAGTCGGTGCGCAGGGAACGCCTTAAGAGGGAGCGCCGGTATTCCGATGAGAAGATCAGCGCCATTATGAACAATCAGCTTTCGGATGAGGCGTTTCGGGCAAAATGCCAGAGGGTGATCGAGAATGGCAAAAGCAAGGAGGAGACTCTAAAGCAGCTTAAGAAAGCAATGGAATTTTATATAATATAACGGAGGCATGTTGATGGAAGAGCACAGAAAATATCCCGATCATATGGTATTTGGGCTGGATATCGGGACAAGGAGCGTCGTCGGTAGCGTCGGCTTTATGGATCATAAAAAGTTTAAGGTAGCGGCCCAGTATGTAAGAGAGCATGATACAAGAGCGATGATTGACGGGCAGATTCACGACATAGCCAAGGTTTCGCAGACAATTTATCAGGTGAAGTTAGAGCTTGAGGCAATGCTGGGAAGGGAGCTTCGTGAGGTGTGCATCGCCGCGGCGGGGCGTGTGCTGAAAACAGTCACCATGCATGTGGAGCAGGTATTTGAGGAGGAGACGCTTATCACAAGCGAGCATGTCTATTCTCTCGATATGCTGGGAGTGGAGCAGGCACATGACAAGCTGAGCAAAGAGGATTCCAACATTCATTTTTATTGTGTGGGTTATACGGTAATAAAGTATTATCTCAATGATTATGATATGAATTTTTTGGAGGGGCATAAGGCGAGGAAGGTTGCCGCGGACGTGCTTGCCACCTTTTTGCCGGAGGAGGTTGTTGACAGCCTCTACGCCGCTGTGGAGGGTGCGGAGCTTGAGGTGGCAAATCTGACCTTGGAGCCAATCGCGGCGATCCAGCTCGCGATACCGGAACAGTTTCGCCTGCTCAATATCGCGCTTGTCGACGTCGGGGCAGGAACCTCGGATATTTGCATTACCAAGGACGGCAGCATCAGCGCCTACGGAATGATTCCGGTGGCGGGAGATGAGCTTACGGAGGTCTTGGTAAAGGAGTATCTGGTGGATTTTGCGACGGCGGAAAAGATCAAGCTTGCCTCTGGAAAACGAAAAGGCATTATGTATCAGGATATTATGGGGCTTTACCACAAGGTTGATCCGGAGGAGGTATTAAAGGTACTGGAGCCCTATCTAAGCCGCATGGCAGTGGGCATCTCAGATAAAATTAAGGAATTAAATGGCGGAAAATCTGTGAGCGCCGTGTTTGTTGTGGGCGGCGGCGGAAAGGTGGAGGGATTTACGGATCTTCTCTCCAAGGAGCTTGATATTGCGCGGGAGCGCGTGGCGCTTCGCGGTGCGGAGGTAATGGGAAATATTGAGTTTCTGAATCAGGAGATCAAGAAGGATTCGCTGCTTGTGACACCGATCGGGATATGTCTTAATTTTTATAATCAGAAAAACAGTTTTATCTTTGTATACTTTAACGGCGAGCGGATTAAATTATATGATAATGATAAGCTGACGGTGATGGATGCTGCGATACAGGCGGATTATCCAAATGAGGCTCTGTTTCCGAGGCGCGGAAAGGATCTGGTCTTTACGGTAAATGGCAGGCAGCGGGTGGTCCGCGGTCTTCCGGGTGAGGGCGCCGTGATTCTGCTTAATAATGAGGCGGCAAGTCTTCAAGTTCCCATTAAGCAGAATGATCGTATTATAATTCGTGAGTCCACCTTTGGCAGTCCAGCGAGCCTTACCGTGGAAGCGCTTCCAGAATACAGCGGAAGCATCTCCTTCGAGGTAAATGACAGGCATGTGGTATGTCCTAAATTTGCTCAGATCAATGGGACGCTGGAATCTGGGTATTATGAGATCAAAGAAAATGATAAAATTGAATTTTTAAATTATTATACCGTGGAGCAGGTGTTTCAATTCCTCGATATTGATGCCAGCACCATGAAGGTACATGTGAATAACCGCCTCGCTTCATTGGAGGACAAGGTTTATGAAAATTTTTCTTTCCGCTTTGAGCCATTGACAAACACGTATAAAGATTTGGTGGAATCAGGGGAAATTTGACAGATTATGAAATACTCTCCGGGTGTAGAAGAGAGAATTGCGAAGCATAATAAGAACGTAACCAGCAAGGCAGATTTTAAAAAGGAGGCGTTTATTATGGCATCTAATTCTTCTAAGGCAGTACCGGAGGCAAAGGAAGCATTAAACAAATTCAAATATGAGGTAGCAGGCGAGCTTGGCGTGCCGCTTAGCCAAGGCTACAACGGAAATCTGACTTCCTACCAGAATGGCTCGGTGGGTGGTTATATGGTCAAGAAAATGATCGAGGCACAGGAAAAGCAGATGGCTGGCAAATAACAGACAGGCTGCTATCCTGCTGTACTGTCATGCCCGATTCCTGTCAAGGAGCTGGGCATGGCAGTTATGCTGAGAATTAGAATATAGAAAGGATCTACATAATGATGCGGGTGATAGCGGGAACAGCCAGAAGGCTTCGGCTAAAGACATTAGAAGGAAAGGATGTCAGGCCTACGACCGACAGGATAAAGGAAACTCTATTTAATATGATACAGACAAAGGTAGAAGGCTCTGTTTTTCTGGATCTCTTTAGCGGGAGCGGTTCGATTGGAATAGAAGCATTAAGCAGGGGAGCGAAGGAAGCTTATTTTGTGGAAAATCAGAAGGCAGCGGTACAGTGTATTCGAGAAAATTTACAATTTACTAAGTTGGCGGAAAAGAGTGTGGTGATGGAGTGCGATGTGGTGACGGCGATACATCGACTTTGTGGAAAAGGAAAAATTTTTGACATAATTTTCATGGACCCGCCATATAATATGAAGTGGGAGAGAAATGTGCTCTCGGCACTTGCATCCGCAGATATTTTGGATGAGGATACCACCATTATTATTGAGGCGTCATTAACCACCGATTTTTCTTATGTCGGGGAGCTTGGTTTTACTGTGGAGAAGGAGAAAGAATATAAGACAAACAAGCATGTATACCTATATCGCGCAAAGGAAGCTGCTTTAGATGGGAGGGAGCAATGAGACGGGCGATCTATCCGGGTACTTTTGATCCTGTCACCTTTGGCCATCTGGACGTGATTGAACGCTCCTTAAAGATTGTGGACGAGCTGATTATAGGCGTGCTTAGGAATCATACAAAAAATCCATTGTTTTCCGTTGAGGAACGTGTTAGTATGTTAAAAGAATCGACAAAGCAGTTTTCTCGTGTGAGGGTGGAGTCCTTTGATGGATTATTGGTCGATTATGCGGTACAGGCGGAGGCAGCTATTATTGTGCGTGGGCTGCGCGCGATCACAGATTTTGAGTATGAGCTTTCTATGTCCCAGACAAATTCGGTATTAAATTCCAGCGTGGACACGGTTTTTTTGACGACGAGGCTTCAATATGCCTATTTGAGCTCCAGCACGGTGAAGGAAGTCGCGCTGATGGGCGGAGATATATCGAAATTTGTGCCGGAGCATGTGATGAGACATGTGTATGATAAATATGAGAGGAAAAACGGATGAGCAGGATTGAGCAGATTATTGAGGAGATAGAACAATACATCGACAGATGTAAGTTCCAGCCGCTTTCTACGACGAAGATAATTGTAAATAGGGAGGAGCTGTTAGAGCTATTGACGGAGCTTCGCCTAAAGACACCAGACGAGATAAAAAAGTACCAAAGCATTATTAAAAATCGCGATGAGATCCTAAATAAAGCAAAGTCAGATGCCGATGCGCTGCTTCAGCAGACGGCGGTGCAGACCAATGAGCTGATCAATGAGCATGAGATTATGCAGCAGGCATTTGTGAAGGCAAATGAGATTGTGCAGGAGGCGACTAATCAGGCACAGCAGATCTTGGATTCCGCCACAGAGGATGCAAATAATATCCGTATGGGTGCGATTCAATATACCGATGAGATGCTGTCCAATATGCAGCGCATCCTTGCCAATACCATAGAAGATGCCCGCATAAAGTATGACGGTTTTGCAAAATCCTTAAATGATACTTACACCATGATTCAAAATAACAGGAATGAGCTGCTGCCGCCTGAGACCGCGCAGCAGGAGGGGTATGGCGAATCTGGGCAGGCATAAGGCATCAGAGCGGCAGTATATTGGCACAGAAGCAGATACATAAATATAAAACGGCGGAGAGAAGGCTGATAATCAGCTTGCTTCCTATGTATGGCAGAAGGGAGAGCGAGGTGCCGCAGATCACACTTTTTGTCTGGAAGATGCCGGACAAGCCGCCAAAGGAGATACAGGCGCATATTGCCATATTCTGCATGACAGCCGTGTGAAATAAGCTGGTGCTTCCGATAAAATGGCTTCCTGTTGTGATCTCTGCCACAGATAATAACAAGGCTTTAACCGGAAGGCTTATCCATTCCGGCTTCATTAAGAAAGCGGACAGGATGGAAAAGAGGATAATATATCCGCCAAGGCGCGTGACGGTCTCAAATCCGTTCATGATCGCGTGATCCAAAATCCCAAAATCCAGTCCCTCAGACGAAAGAAACGGTGAAAAAGGAGGTGTACCTCCTTCTTTTTTTACCCTTTTTTTCTGAAAAAGAGGAAGAAGGGCGGCAAATAAAAGGGGCGCCCCATAGACAGAAAGGAAAAAGGGAGAGGCAGAAAAGCGATTCTTTAGCACATTTTGCAGGATATATCCAGAGAGGAAAGCAGGTCCCGGATTATTGGCAAAGCAAAGCAGGTATTGTGCTTCTTCCTTTGAAATCTGTTTTTTGGAAAGCAGGTCCGCGCAGGTTTTGGCTCCCATGGGATAACCACAGACAAAGCCTGTTAGAAGGGCATAGGAGCCTTGCTCTGAGATACCAAATAGACGGCTGGTAAAGGGGTGTAAAATCTTGGTAAAAAGGGAGATACCGTTGAGCGCCACTAAGAGATTGGAAAGTATCATAAAAGGGAGCAGGCTGGGTATAATGGAATGGAACCATAAAAGCAGCCCCGTGGATGCGCCGGAAACCGTGGTCTGCGGATATAACATCAGCATAAGGAAAAAAAGGACAAAGCACAGACGGAACAGAAGCTGTTTCATTAAAATATGAAATCCTTTCTTACTATTTAGTGAAAGATATTCTTAATATTCCGGCTTTATTCCCTTGCGGTTTTATTTTTTGCCAAGTTTAAGTTGATTTTTTTGGCAATTTGTGTAAAAATAGAAAAGGTTATATTTTGAAAAGCTTCTTAAATAGAAATGAAAGAAAACAGGCAAAGCCTGTATAATTTGGGAAAGAGGGAAGTATGTTAGAGATTTTTGAGCCAAAAAAGGTTTTTATGTACTTTGAGGAGCTGACACGTATTCCCCGCGGGTCGGGAAATACAAAGGCAGTCAGTGATTATTGCGTGCAGTTTGCGAAGGAACATGGACTTGTTTTTTATCAAGATGAGTGGAACAATGTAATTCTTGTGAAGGAAGCTTCCGCGGGCAGAGAGGGAGATTCCGGGGTTATTCTTCAAGGTCATCTGGATATGGTAGCTGTAAAAGAAGCGGATTCCTCCCATGACTTTTTAAGGGATGCGCTTCCTCTTTCAGTGGAGGGAGATTGGATTTCCTCCACAAAGACCAGCCTTGGCGGAGATGACGGGATTGCAGTGGCGTATGCGCTCGCGGTGCTTGCGGACGATTCCATCAGCCATCCACGCTTGGAAGTTGTTTTAACCGTGGATGAAGAGACTGGCATGACAGGAGCGAAGGAGATCGATCTGTCTATGCTGAAAGGAAACTATCTGATTAATCTGGACTCTGAGGAAGAGGGCTATATTCTGACAAGCTGTGCCGGCGGTTTAAACGGCGAAATAGAGCTTCCTATGCAATATGTGGAGGCGGAGGGCGCTTCTCTTACCATCACGGTGGACGGGCTTATGGGAGGACACTCCGGCGCGGAAATTCATAAAGAGCGCGCAAATGCCATTAAGCTTGCAGGAAGACTTCTGCACACTATCAACGAGGCAGCAGAAATCGGGATCGTCTCCTTTTGTGGTGGCGAGAAGGATAATGCAATTCCAAGAAACTGCACCATAGAGCTTCTTGTCGCAAAAGAGTCAGCCTCACTTCTTGTCGAGCTGATTCGCGCGCAGGAGGAGATCTACAGAAAGGAATACGCATCCTCGGACGGAGGACTGCGCTTGCTGGTGGAGGAACATGGCGTGCGAAAGGCGAGAGTGCTGACTCCGGCAGCACAAGAAAAACTGATCTTTTTGCTCGTGAATATGCCAAATGGTATTCAAAATATGAGCATGGAGCTTGCAGGGATTCCTGAAACCTCTTTAAATGCGGGCGTGGCAACTCTTACGCAGGAGAAATTTTCTCTCACTGTCTCCGTGAGAAGCTCCGTGCGGTCAAGAAAGCACGCCGTGAGCGCGCAGCTAAAATATCTCACAGAATTCCTTGGCGGAGAGTACAGAGTGCGCGGGGAATATCCTGAGTGGGAATATAAGAAGGACTCCAAGCTGAGGGAGCTTGCCGTGGCGATTTACGATGAGATGTACGGCAAAAAGCCGATTGTTCAGGCGATCCACGCTGGGCTGGAATGTGGGCTGCTGCTTGATAAATGTCCGGGACTTGATATTATCTCCATAGGACCGGATATGAAAGATATTCATACGCCAAAAGAGAAATTGAGCATATCCTCCACACAGAGGGTGTGGAATTATCTGCTCGCTATTTTGGAGAGAATTTCATAAAGCAGCTACCATACGAGAACTAAGGAGTACAGAACATGAACAAAAAAACAGGAGACAGAAGTTCGAAAAACACGAAAGAGAACAAAAAGGGAGGCTTTTTTAAGCGTTTTTCAAGAAAACCCCTCTGGTATCGTGTTTTTATGATTGTTTCGGCGATTATTATTGCAATTCTATTGGGCGCGATCGCCTACATTCTACATCTTATGAGCTTGATCAACTACGATCCCGGCACCAACCCGCCGGAGGGAGGCACCACACAGCCAGAATACTTTGCGACAGTAGAAAATCCCGAAGACTATACCGATCTTCCAGAAGCTAACAGTGTAGTGGCGTCAGAGCACGAGGGCGACGGGCGGTCCGCAGCAGGCATTTACAACATCCTGCTTCTAGGGCTTGACAAGGACAGCGGCAATCTGTCTGATACAATGATCGTGGTGACGATCGACGTAAACAAGAAAGCAATAAAACTCACCTCCTTTTTGAGAGATATTCTGGTACCGATACCGGGACATTCCAGAAATCAGCTAAATACCGTGTTCCGCACTGGCGGCATAACATTAATTAAAGAAGTATTTGCCAAAAGCTTTGACCTGTGCATTGATGGTTATGTAGCGGTAAACTACGCAGAATTTACCAAGGTAATTGATGCACTTGGCGGCGTGTCGGTCTATATGTCAGCGGAGGAGGCAAATTATCTCAATACGACGAACTATATCTCCGATCCACAGTACCGAAATCTGGAGGTTTACACAGGAATACACTGGCTCAACGGCGCACAAGCAACCGGCTACTCAAGAGTGCGCAAGATTGGTCATGAAAATGAGCTATATGATTTTGGAAGAACCACAAGACAGCGCGAGGTTCTTACCGCGCTCTATGAGCAGCTAAAAAGCAAGAGTCTTCCAGAGCTGCTTGGCCTGATGGAGACAATTCTGCCTCTAGTCACAACCGATCTTACACCTCTGGAGATGACAGACATTGCAACAAAAGCAGTGGCAGCCGGCGTGTTATCCAGTGAGATGGAACAACTGCGCATCCCGTTAGATGAGCTGCACCAAAATGCTTATTATGAAAAAATGCTGGTATTGGATATTGATTTCGAGGCAAACACAGAAGTAGTCCATAAATTTATCTTTGGGGATGTAGAAGAAAAAGAACCAGAAACCAGCAAAAAGAATACAAAAGAATAAAGAAAAGGGTTTTGTGATATTATGATCCTGATGTCCTAATTATATAAACAACAACAAGGAGCACAAGGCATGGATAAGAAAACAGCGGACAGAAGTCCCAGAAGTACGAAGGACGGAAAAAAGGAGGGCTTTTTTGGGAAATTTAAGAAAAAGCCGCTTTGGTATCGCGTGTTTATGATTAGCTCAGCGATTGTTATCGTTATCTTGTTAAGCGTGATCGCATATGCGTATCACCTGATGAGCTTAGTAAATTATGATCCCGGCATGGATCCGCCGGAGAATCAAGAAACCACATCAGAATATTTTGCCACCGTAGAAAATCCAGAAGATTACACACATCTGCCAGTAGCCAGCATAGCGAATGATCACGAGGGAGACGGCAGAGCAGAAGCAGGCGTCTATAATATCCTTCTTATGGGTCTTGACAAGGACAGCGGCAATCTCTCCGACAGTATGATGGTGGTGACGATTGATCTAAATCAGAAAGCGATCAAGCTCACTTCCTTTATGCGAGATATTCTGGTGCCAATACCGGGACACTCCCCGAACAAGCTGAATACGGTGTACCGCACCGGAGGAATTAAGTTGTTAAAGGAAGTATTTGCCAAGAGTTTTGATCTGTGCATTGACGGCTATGCAGCAGTGAATTACTCAGAGCTTACACAAGTAATTGACAAGCTCGGCGGCGTATCGGTCTATATGACGGAGGCGGAGGCAGAATTTTTAAATACCTCAAATTATATCGCTGATCCCAAGTACCGAAATCTGGATGTCTACACAGGCGTGCACTGGCTGAATGGATCACAGGCGACTGGCTACGCAAGAGTGCGCTTTGTAGACAAAGGAAACGAGGCGGACGATTTTGCGAGAACATCCAGACAACGCCAGATACTCAATGCAATTTACGATCAGTTTAAAAGCAAGAGTCTGCCAGAATTGCTCTCTGTGATGGAAACCGTACTTCCGCTAATCACCACAGACTTCACCATACCAGAGATGACGGAGATCGCGACAAAATCCGTTGCGGCTGGCGTGCTATCCAGCGAAATGGAGCAGCTTCGTATACCACTCAATGAATTGCATGAAAATGCATACTATGAGAAGATGCTGATATTGGATATTGACTTTGAAGCGAATACAAAAGAGGTTCATAAATTTATATTTGGTGATAAGGACGAAGAAGAACAAACAGAGTGAGCTGGCACACACCACGAAAAAACCGAATATTGAAACCACAAGCCGCACAGGAACTGACGGATGTTCAGCTACTGTGCGGCTTTTTTTGTTCAATTGCGGTAATTATCGTATGAAATGAAAGTGTATTTCTCAAAGCAGAGAAATACCCGTCAACAATATTCCACAATCACCAGTTTACAACTTTTTCATTCATCTACTTGTTTCAAACATAACTGTTTCAAG
>CAMWWW010000021.1 GCA_947178015.1 uncultured Clostridia bacterium | reverse complement strand
CGGCATCCTTGATCTTTTGAGCCAGATAATCATCGCCCTTCGCCAATACAACCTGCGCTCTTGACATGCCAGGCTCATATTTCAACGCCACTGCAAAATGCGTGGGGTTTGTGATTACCACATCCGCCTGTGGAACACTCTGCATCATTCTTCTCTGAGAGACCTCAAGCATCTTTCTTCGGATCTTCGACTTTATTACCGGATCTCCTTCTGCATTTTTAAACTCATCCTTCACTTCCTGCTTCGTCATCTTCATTTCTTCTTTAAACTTATGTTTCTGGTACACATAATCCAAAAGTCCGATAATCAACATGACGGCACTTAATTTCATTCCAAGATCAAGCACCATATCTCCGATAAAGACAATGCAGTCCATCACGCTGATCTGATAAAAATGAAACAGATAAATAAACCTATCCTTTAGCAGATTAACGGCATAGATACCAACCACAAGAATAATGGCGACGGACTTTGCAAGCTCCACCAGAGCGCGAGTAGAAAATATTCTCTTCACTCCATTTACCGGATTCAGCTTGCTGAATTTCGGTTTTAAAGGTTTTGTCGTCACCTTCCACTTTACCTGAACAACATCCGTGATAAATGACACGAGCACGCCGATCGCAAACAGAGGAAGCAGAATCAGCATAATCTTTAACACAAATTGTACTACAACGGTGTGAACACCGTCCACAGTAAAATTCTGGTTGGAGTGCGAGGTCAAATCTCCAATTTTTCCATAAGATAAGTAAAACCCCTCCAAAAGCCCCTGTCCAATAGAAGGAATAAAGATCCGAAGAACCAAGAACAGCATGATCAACATAATGGCATCGCCAAGACTTTTGCTTTTTGCCACCTGCCCTTCACTTCTTGCGTCTGTCAGCTTTTTGGCTGTGGCGGGCTCTGTTTTTTCTCCGCCGGGTCCGTCCTTTGCCATTACATCATCCCCTTAATTGTTCGGCTAACCATCATTCTCATTGTACTAAACAAAAAATCTGCCATTGTAGGAAGACTTCCCGCTAACAAAAACATCACTCCCAATCCAACAAGCACCTTTATCTGAATACCGACTGCAAACATATTCATCTGCGGCGATACCTTCGCAAGCAGTGCGAGGATAACATTTAATATCAATGTCACCGCAAAAATGGGAAGCATAAGCCGCAGCCCTATCGAAAAATAATCTGCAAAAAAACCCAGTATTGTGTCATATACCCCTGCCAGCTTAATGCCTCCTATCGGTATTACCTGAAAGGAATCCACCAGCGCCCGAAGAAGAAACAGGTGCATATCTGTCACCACCATAAAAATCAAAAGCAAATAATTGTAGAGATTTCCTGACGCGCTGACCTGCGTGCGGGTGGTCGGATCGAACATGCTTGCCATGGACATACCTATCTCCATATCTATCATTCTGCCTGCAAAAAAAATGGCAGAGAAGCACAGATACGCAGAAAATCCTATTAAAATCCCCGCCGCACTCTCCGCCAATATTAACAGCGAAAATTCCACAACCGACTGATATTCTGGTATCTCCACAGGCGCAGCCACATAGATAAGCAATGCCGTAAACACAGAAAATCCCAGCTTCGCTCTCTGAGGCGTACTGCTCATATTAAAGACCGGAGCCACATAGACAAAGCTTGTGATCCGAATTAGGATCAACAGAAATCCCTCAATATCTTGTATTGTAATCCCTGTATCTACCGTCATATCATCTTGTATATGCTGCGAAATTCGACCACAGCGTCTCCATCAAGGAAACTGTATTATTCAATATCCAGTTTCCAAACAATAACAATCCCAAGAATACACAAAGAATTTTGGGCACAAAGGTCAATGTCTGCTCTTGAATGGATGTTACTGTCTGAAAAATGCTGACACACAAACCAATTACCAACGAGATCAGCAAAAGTGGAGCTGCCGATTCAATAATTACCCATAAGGTTTCCTGTGTAATTCGAACTATAATTCCCTCTGACATAGCACCCTCGATTCTATCCTTTCTGTCTACCTGACAAATGTCTTTATCAAATTCACAATAATCAAATTCCAACCATCCGCCAGCACAAAGAGCAAAATCTTAAACGGCATGGATATTGTGGTAGGCGGAAGCATCATCATACCCATGGACATCAACACAGAAGCAACTACCATATCAATAACGATAAAAGGAATATAGATCAAAAACCCTATAATAAATGCCTGGCGAAGCTCACCCAGAATAAAACTCGGCACAACCACTACCAGACTATAATCCATTGGGTCTTCTTCTGCTTCCATCTCCCCAAGCTCCAGCATCAAATTCAGATCCTTCTCATTTAGCTGATCCAGCATAAATTTCTTTAATGGTCTTACTCCTACCTCAAATGCTTCCTCCTGTGTTATCGTTCCCTCCCTGAGAGGCTCGATTGCCTGCGTATTTACTTCTGAAAATACAGGTGCCATAACAAAGAAGGTCAAAAACAGAGCCAGACCTATCAGCACCTGATTGGGAGGGGCAGACTGCGTATTTAACGCTGCCCTTGTAAAATGCAGCACAATCAAAATCCTTGTAAAGGAGGTCAGCATAATCAGGATGGAAGGAGCCAGAGCAATCACGGTGAGGATAATAATAATCTCCACGCTGCCCGCCAGATCCTCTTCCCCACCGCTTGTCTCTATGGAAAACCCAAATCTTGGGGAGGAAACATTTCCTGTTGAGGCTGATCCTGCTGTAGTCGGCTCCTGCACTGACACCGCCGACACTCTCACTGTCAAAATAAGACACAGCAAAAGCATCGTCACAAGGGCTGCACAGCCTTTCATTATTTTTCTTTTTTGTGATTCCATTCCTTAACCCTTTGAAAAACCTCCTGAAAGGTTTCCTGTCTACTTTCTGTCTCTTTCAGCTCAAGCTCTGTCTCATCATAAGACGCAAGCATGGTAATGGTATCCTTGCAGATACCAATTACCAGATACCGACCTCCTATTCGGATAATCTGTATGTACTTCGTCTGGGACAGACGGCAGGTCTCAACAATCTCAATATTCCCCCTCGACATCTGCCCCTTCTGATACCCCGCCACCAGCCTTGTGACAAACCACGCCACAGCCAGCACAACGAGAAAAATAAGCAGACTCGTTATCAAACGTACAGCCCCGTCCACATTATGCAGACCTGTGCCTACTATCATATTATCCAACAGCCTTCTTCACTGCCTCAAGCACACGATCCTTATCAAACGGCTTAACAATAAAATCCTTTGCGCCAGACTGAATGGATTCAATAACCATCGCCTGCTGGCCCATCGCTGAGCACATAATAATCGTAGCGGAAGGATCTTCTTCCTTAATCTTTTTCAGTGCCTGAATTCCATCCATCTCTGGCATGGTAATATCCATCATAACCAAATCTGGCTTAACTTCTCTGTATTTTTCCACTGCCTTCAGACCATTCTCTGCTTCACCGGCAATGACATACCCATTCTTGGATAGAATGTCCTTAATCATCATTCTCATAAACGCTGCATCATCACAGATTAAAATGTTCTTTGCCATAATTAACTCTCTCCTATCTTTGCTTGCTAATAATTTTTGTTTTTCTCATCAAGAATCTCTGTTATTCGAACTGCAAAATTTTCCTCAAGGACTACTACTTCCCCTTTCGCAACATATTTGCCGTTTACCAGCACATCAACCGGCTCGCCGGCAATCTTGTTCAGCTCGATAACTGTTCCCGGAGCAAACTCCAGAACATCTTTAATCGACTTGCTGGTTCTGCCAAGCTCTACCTTGACATCCAGTGGAACATCCATAATCAAGTCGATATTCTCTTTCTGTTGTACTGGTGATACATTACTTACAAAGCCTTGGAACTGTGCCGGCTGCACATTCACATTCGGCTGCGGTGCCGGCTGCTGAGGATATGGATATGGCATACCATACGGCGGCATACCATAGCCGGGCATCTGGTATGGTGCGCCATAGCCGGGCATCTGTCCCTGCATCTGATTCATATCCATGCCGGGCATACCATAACCGGGCATCTGCCCCATTCCCTGCGCATCCCCCATATTGGGCATCGGTGCAGCCGAAGGCGGGGTTGCGCTGACTGCCGGCTGCGGCTCAGGCGCCGGCTGTGGTGCGGGAGCTGCAGAATCATCAACACTTCCAAGTGCACCTCCCATAAACATATCATAAAGTTTCTTGGCAAAATCTAACGGATAAAGCTGCATAATCTCGCTGTTTACCAGATCTCCGATTGTCATCTGAAAGGAAACCTTGACAAATTCCGTCATCTGAAAAGCCGAGCCAGTCAGTGCAATATCATCGTTAAAATCCACCAGTGTCGCTTGGGGCTGCAGAATATCAACCTTCTTGTTAATCATGGAGGAAAGAGAGGTGGAAGAGCTGCCCATCATCTGATTCATCGCCTCGCTGATAGCACTCAGTTGAAGCTCTCCTAACTCACCATCTGTGTGTGTTCCATCTCCGCCCATCATAAGGTCTGTGATAACCATAACATCCCGATCCTTAAGAATCAGGACGTTCTCCCCATCAAGCCCCTCTTTATAACCAAGCTGCAAGGCGACACACGGCCTTGCCTTAAAATCTGCCGCCATATCCCCCCAGGTACTGTAGGCGACTGTGGGTGTTGTTATGCTGACGGGTTGCCCCACCAGAGCATTTAATGTGGTAGCTGCCGTACCCATCGAGATATTGGATATCTCTCCAATCGCATCCTTCTCTACATCTGACAGGATGTCTCCCCTATTCATATCCAAAGGCGAAGCCGCCGCGTTATCTTCTGCTGGCGCTGCTCCTGAATCTGCAGTATCATCCATAACGCCGTTCAGCAAAGCATTTATTTCTTCCTGCGATAACATTCCGTCCATTGGTTTTACTCCTCTCTAATTATTGATGTGACACGAACCGCATATTTGTCTGATGCTGTTCCAGGGAGTGCCTTAAACTTCCGTATCTTTCCGACATATACATCCAATTCCTCGTCAATTTTCGTACCTACCTTTATTATATCACCTTTTTGCAGATTTACAAAGTCATTTACAGAAATTGAACTTTTTCCCAGTAATACACTAAGCGGAACCTCCGCTTTCTCAAGCATATCTTCCATGGCCGCCGCATACCCCTCATCGTGCTCTATCAAGGATGCGAACCAATACTTCGTGTTCAGCTTATCCATAATAGGCTCCAATGTGACATACGGGAGACAGATATTCATGAGTCCCTCCACATCACCGATCTTAATGCTGATGCTGATGATCGCTATCGTCTCACCCGGTGATATAATCTGGGCAAATTGTGTATTTGTCTCGATACGTTCTAATCGGGGATCAATCGGTGTCACATTCTTCCACGGCTCCCTTAAAAGCGAAACGCAGTTTGTAAAAACTCGTTCTATAATCGCCATCTCTATCTCCGAAAAATCCCTGTTTTTCTCAAGAGGAATCCCACTTCCTCCCAGCATACGGTCTATCATCGCGTAGCCCAAATTCGGACCCCACTCAATAATTACATTACCCTTTAGCGGCGAAAAACTCACCACCCCAAGCAGCACAGGATTGGACAATGCATTGACAAACTCGGAATAAATAACCGATTCTGAGTTAATAACCTCCACCTGTACGCTCTTTCTCAAATAACCAGGAAGATTCGTTGACAGCAGTCTTCCATAATGCTCAAATATATTCACCAGCGTTCGCAGATGATCCTTCGAAAACTTGGTCGGACGCGCGAAATCATATACGATAATCGGCTTCTCTGGAGTATCCTTGTAATCCTCCGCGTCATATTCACCTGAGCTTAGGGCACTTAAAAGACTGTCTATCTCTTCCTGCGATAATATCTCGCCCACGAATCCTCACCTCTTTTTCCGCTTTATTTTCCGCTTGTCACGGAATGGTAAACTCTGTTATTTATGTATTTTACTGTTTACTGGAAAATATAATCCGTAAATGATACATCAACAATAAAATTGGAGTTATTATAAAGCTGTTTTATAGAAGCGAGTACTTCATCCTCCAAGCCGGCAACATTATTCTGTGCTTCCTCAAGAGTATGCTCGGCAACCACTTTGTAGATGCGGCTTCTAATCAGACCTTCTCTCTCAAGCATCGCCTCCGCTGTTCCATACGTATTATAGTCTTCATGCTTGCTGTTCATAGAAATCGTTACATTAAATATCATATAGTGAGGCTTTCCATCGACGCCATTCTGAAGATTTCCCTGAATCTTCTCACTTATATTATATACAGCAAGATTCTCTATTGGAAGATCCTCCACTCCAATTCCAGATGAGTTGGACAACTCCAGCTCAATCGCAGAACAGATCTTTGTAATCAGATTATTCGTGTTATTCATCGCTGGAACTATCGCAAATACCAGAACAATCATCAGCACCATATTAGCCACTCCGACGGCCAACGTTATAATATTGATTAAGCTCTTCTTCATTTTCTTCTCCTTACTCTAACTCACGGTATATTCGAATCTCTACCCGTCGGTTCAGCGCACGTCCTTCCGCCGTCTCATTTGATGCAATCGGTGAATCCTCTCCGCGCCCGGAAGTCTGTATGCTTCCCCTTGGAATATTCTTTTGATCTATTAGATAATCCATCACGGCGCGCGCCCGATAATAGGACAGATCCATATTATCCCGGAACTGACTGTTCGAGATTGGCACATTATCTGTGTGTCCTACCACTTCTATCAGCTCATCAGAATAATTAAGAAGGATATCTCCTACCTTATCCAGAATATCCCTAGCCTCCTGTTTAAGAACTGCCCTTCCTGAGTCAAACAGAAGCGCTCCGTTCATCTGAAGCTGCACATACTGTGAGGTAAAGTCCACGTCGATCCCTGAGGTGATATCTTGATCTTGAAGCATCTCTTCGATCTCTTCTGCCATCGCCTCCGACTGCTCCAGCGCTTCTCTCTCAATCTCCGCCTTTGCAGCCTCCATGGTCTGATCCATATCGCCCTCATTGTTTAAACCCATACTGCTGAAGTATTCACTCAGCTCATTTAATTGGCTTACGCCATTTGAGATAAGAATACCATCCCCGATCGCCGTCGCCCCTGCCGGAAATATACTGAAGCTGGATGCGAACGAGGCTGCAAGCTCTGCAAACTTATCTGCATCTACGGTTGACATAGAGAATAACAACACGAAAAAGCAGAGCAGCAGATTCATCAAATCGCTGAAGGTACTCATCCACGGCGCGGGGGGCGGTGGTCCCGCCATCTCTTTCTTCTGTCTTGCCAAGTTTATTCACCTCCTGCTGCCTGCTCTGAGATTCCTTCTCTCTGTGTCGGTGATAAGAAGGATTTCAACTTCTCCTCAATAACACGCGGGTTCTCTCCAGCCTGTATGGAAAGGATACCCTCTATCATAACCTGCTTCATCTTAACCTCCAGCGCATTGTTCGCCTTCAATTTATTTGAAATAGGTGTACATAACCAGTTTGCAATCAGGGAACCATATAAGGTGGTTAAGAGCGCGGTAGCCATATTAGGTCCTACAGAGCTAATATCATCCAGCTTCTTCAACATGTTTACCAGACCAATCAATGTTCCGATCATACCCCAAGCAGGTCCCATCGCGCCTAAATTATCCCAAAATCCGATAACCTCTGCATGACGATCCTCTGTACAGGAAAGCTCCGTCTCCATAATACCGCGCACCAGCTCTGGGTCTGTACCATCGACAATGAGGAGGATTCCCTTTTTAATAAACGCATCTTCCATATTATTTGCAGCCTCCTCAAGTGCGAGAAGACCTTCCTTACGTGCCACGTTAGAGAGATTAATGATATTTCTGATAATCTCCGCCTCATCAAACTTTACGCCCTTGACTGCAAGCAAAAATCCTTTCAGTCCATTGACAAAGGTCGGTATCGTGTTCGATGTAAAAATTTCTGATATGGAACCGCCCAATGTAACGAACACGGAAACCAAATCATAAAAGTTACCAAAGCTGGCAACTCCGTCTGGACCGGAAATAATTCCCAGTATCATAAAAATGAGGCCCAAGATCAAACCAAGTATTGTAGCTATATCCATTCCTTATCCACCTGCCTGTTTATTTATGTAGAAGTTTACTTCCCTTTCTCTATGTGAAGCGGATACTCCGCTTTTTCTCCTATTCACTATTCGGCGGCATGAAGCACGCCTGCTTATATAATATTACTAAATTTCTGACCTCTTGTCTACTTTCTTTGACAATTATTTTTTTCCCAGAGGAAAATGTCAACACTGTGTCGGGTGTTTCCTCAACTGTCTCAATTAAATCTGAGTTAATGTCTATCTTTTCTCCACTGAATTTTGTTACCTCAATCATAAAATACCTACTCCCAATCCCCCCATATTCGGGTAACACCAAAAGGGTGGCAGGTTCTGCCACCCTGACTCTAGCTTATCGTTTTAGATTAATCAATTCTTCCAGCATCGAATCGGATACTGTAATAATTCTTGAGTTCGCTTGGAACCCTCTCTGTGTTGTTATCATCTCAACAAACTCCGTGGACAAATCAACATTGGACATCTCTAATACTCCGGTGGTAAATTTTCCGCCGTCCGCAGTGATATCCTCACCGATGCCGTTAAACTTACCAGAGTTCAATGTCTCCGCATACAGATTCTCACCAATCTTCTCAAGACCTGCGGCATTGGCAAACTTCGCAACAGCAATCTGTCCTAAAATTCTCTGATCGCCATTTGTGTAGGAAGCCACAATCTTACCGTCCGTCTGAACACCAAGTCTTGACATCTCGCCGGGAGCTTTTCCTTTGCCGACGCCCTCGCTGTCACCTGTTTTTGTGTCGATTGTGGAAGCGCTGCCGTAATTGGTAACATTGGTTAGATCAACTGCAATAGGTACTGTTGCACTAAGTGCGTTTGATTGGTTTGTATCAGTAACTGTTACACTTGGAACAGTGAATGTAAACCCTTTTGCAGTAGCAGTATTTGCGCCACCGCCACCCTCAACAGAGATCAAACCTCCCGGCTCAACAGGAGGAGTATCATCTGTTGGTTCATTACTAGAATTAAATTTTAATGTCAATCTCGTAAAATTCATCCCACTATAACTACCGTCATCACCTATTGTTGCCTCTGAAATGACTTTTCCATCCCTAGTTATGCTTGCCAGATCCATCGTATAAGTACGTTCCTCAGCATCTGTCGTTCCCTGTTTTATGTGGAACATAGCTTGATATTCATAACCAAGTTCATCATAAAATGACATCTGTATCGGAATATAATTATTTGGAGCATCCTTATTAAACATGTCATCTTCTTCATTTATATTGCCAAAAACAGTTGATTTTGTTGTCGCCTCCGGCGGTGTTGACATATTCTCCGATGCCATTACATGAAGTGCGCTTACTCTCTCCTTCTGAATTTTTCCATCAGAGTCTGCCTGCCAGCCCATTACGGGATAGCCTGCTGAGTTTACCAGAGTACCGGCTTCATCCACATTGAAATTACCAGCTTTTGTAAAATAATTCGTACCACCCTTATTTACTACAAAGAATGAATCTCCATTAATCATTAAATCGAAAGGATTATCTGTTCTCTGGGAACCGCCCTGTCCAGTAATGTTTACAGCGATCGCTCCCATAGCGGCGCCAAGACCTATCTGCTTTGCATTTTGTCCGCCCGCTCCAGTAGCTGCATTTGGACCGCTTGCGGACTGTGATGTCTGATAAAAAATATCCGTAAATGTTACTGAGCTTGATTTAAAACCTACTGTGTTGACATTGGCAATATTATTACCAATGACATCCATCTTTGTCTGATGAACCTTCAATCCGGAAACACCGGAAAACAATGAACGCATCATAGTGTAAAGTCCTCCTTAATAAACCGCTGTAAGCTGTCCCCTCTGCCAGTCGGGGACAAAGAAGCCTCCTTATCGGTCCGGCTGTACCATTACAGCATATCTTTTAACGTTTCAGATTAATCAATTCCTCCAGCATCGAATCCGATACTGTGATAATTCTTGAATTTGCCTGAAACCCTCTCTGTGTTGTTATCATCTCTACAAACTCTGTGGACAAATCCACATTGGACATCTCAAGCACACCCGTGGTAAATTTTCCTCCATCTGCGGTAATGTCCTCTCCAATGCCGTTGAATTTGCCGGAATTTAATGTTTCTGCGTAGAGATTTTCGCCGATCTTCTCAAGACCTGCGGCATTAGCAAACTTTGCCACTGCAATCTGCCCTAAGATTCTCTGATCGCCATTTGTATAAGATGCTACAATCTTGCCGTCTGTCTGAACGCCAAGCCTTGACATCTCACCCGGAGCTTTTCCTTTGCCAACTCCCTCGCTGTCACCTGTCTTTGTATCAATGGTGGAAGCACTGCCGTAATTGGTAAGTTGAGACAAATCTACGGTAATATCCTTTGCCGCTGGTATGGAATCACCAAATACTATCTGCATTTGTTTTCCACTAACACTTACATTGGGATTTCCTCCCGTTGAAACACTAATTAATCCTCCCGGCTCCACTGGTGGTGTACCAGTTGATTCATTGGAAGTATTAAAGGTAAGCTCTACTGTAGGAGGCGTATCTCCCACAACACCATCCAGCACCTCTCCATCCTTCATAATACTGTCCAGCGTCATCGTATACTGCCGCGTCCCTGCCTGCGCTGTGGCAGTGCTCTGCGTCACCTTAAACAGAATCTGGTACTCATACCCCAGTGAATCATAGAACGACATCTGCACCGGAATATAATTATTCGGCGCATCCTTCTGAAACATTTCATCTTCCTCATTAATATTTCCAAAGAAGGTTGACCGCGTTGTTGCCTCCGGCGGTGTTGACATATTCTGCGATGCCATGACATGGAGTGCACTCACTCTCTCTTTCTGGATTTTACCATCGGAATCCGCCTGCCATCCCATCACCGGATAGCCTGCGGAGTTTACCAGAGTACCTGCCTCATCCACATTAAAATTTCCTGCTTTTGTAAAATAATTTGTGCCGCCCTTATTCACCACAAAGAAGGAATCTCCATTGATCATCAAATCAAATGGATTATCGGTTCTCTGAGAACCGCCCTGCCCGGTAATATTTACAGCAATAGCTCCCATGGCAGCACCAAGACCTATCTGCTTCGCATTTTGTCCGCCTGCCCCTGTAGCGGCATTGGGACCGCTCGCAGACTGTGACGTCTGATAGAAAATATCCGCAAATGTGACTGAGCTTGATTTAAAGCCTACTGTATTGACATTCGCGATATTATTTCCAATGACATCCATCTTTGTCTGGTGAACCTTTAATCCAGAAACACCAGAAAACAACGAACGCATCATGGTGTTGTGACCTCCTAATTTAGCTGCTGTAAGCCTGCCCCCTCTGTCAGTCAGGGGCAGAAAGCCTCCTTATCGGTCCGGCTATGTAATTACAGCTCCGTCAATATTTGTAAAAACTGCTTCGTCACCTTTTTCGCCTGCCTTAAGACTCATGGCAGTTACTACAGTATTATTCCTGACATTCACAATAAATGCCAGTTCATCTACCATAACCAGTGACTCTCTCATTCCTTTTTCGCGCGCTTTCCCGGTTCCGTCCTCCAAACGCTTTCTCTGACTCTCAGTGAGACTGATTTCTCTCTGGGATAAACGGTTGTCTGCATGTTTTGAAAATTTCAGTCCTCCTATCCGTTCCCCCTGCTTCTGTCTCAGGATTTCTTCAAAGGACGTTCCCTGTCCTTTCTGCAAATCCAGCTTCTCTGGCTGAGAGCTTAAGTACTGATTTGCTACCTGCTGAATGGAGGGGAAATTTGGCTGAAGCTCCATATCCATCTCTCCTTATTCTGCTTTTACATTCTACGTAGTAGTATCTTCTTTTTTGTCATCCTCGTTCTTGTCGTCTCCGTCAGGCTTTTTGTCATTATCTGTCTTATCGGTACTTCCCGAAGTATTGCCGCCCTGAAGAAGCTGATTTAGATATTCCTCACTCGCCACAGTATCCAGATCATCGATGGAGTACAACTCTCCTTTTACTGCCAGATATGCCTTGCCGCCAACCAATGTCACGTAATCCACCTTGCCGCCAATCAGCTTATTCTCATTGTTGATAATAACCATCTCGCCAACCAGATTAAGGGCCTGTGTATTGGACATTGTCGCGCTCATATTCTGCATTTCCTCCAAGGAGGAGAAGGTTGCGAGCTGCGAGATCCACTCCGTATCCGAAGTAGGGTTTAACGGGTCCTGATATTTCATCTGTGCTACCAAAAGCTGCAAAAAAGCATCCTTTCCAAGCTCAGAAGTTCCTCTCGTCGGTTTCGAGGTATTATCCGGCGTAGGCGACTGAATGACATCTCCCTTATCGACCGGGGCCCACAAATTAATATCTTCTATTCCATTTGCCATATTATGAACTCCTTTCCGTTTTTTGTTCTTACTCCTTATGTATTCTATGCGGTTGTGTTAATTTGGTTGCCATTCGCCAGCATCATATCACGTATCACAGCGTCACCCGGCGTCAATTCCTCCTCGGCAGCCTGCATCACGTCAAAGCGGAAACGTCTCTTCTGACTTCCCTGCTGGTTCTGTTCTGGGTCTCTCTGACTGTCCAGATTACGCTCAAACTCGTGGCTTGCGACTGTAACCTCCACAGCCTCCACCTTGATGCCTTGGTTGTTAAGGCTCTCTCTCAACGCGACAATCTGGCTTTCCAATGCCTCCTTGACCGCCTCGTTCTCCGTGGCAATCTGTGCTGTCACTACACCATTTTTTGCCGCAACCTGAAGGTTGATCTTTCCTAGATGCTCTGGATTTAACTGCATCTCAAAGGATGTGGTATCCTCATTCATCACCACGCGGATACGCTCGACAAGCTGCGTCACTACAGATTGTGCTTCCGTCTCAGGAAGGGCCTCCTCCACAGCGTTTGTAAGCTGTGTCAGTACAGGATTTTCCATCTGCTCAAATCCCTGCTTTAATGCATTTTCTCCTTTTCCAGAATCTGTCTCCTGCTTCTCTGGCTGTGTGCTCTCCACACTCTCCGACTTTGCCGTCTCCACCTTGATCTCAGATACCTGTTCTGTTCTTGGCGCCGTCTCTTCCTTCTTAGTATCCGTCTTTCCTTCCTGAAGCTTTGGAAGTACCTCCTCTGTCTTAGAAGCATCTGGCATTTCCTTAAGAATCTCCTCCGCCTCCTTCGCGGTAAGCTTGAGTTCTGAGAACGCCTCATCCTTCATTCCAGCGATTTCCTGTTTTAGAGCTTTCAGTGTGTCCATAATCTCTGGATGGAACAAAAGATCCATCGGGGATTCCACGCCTGTCAATTTTACGGTAAGCTGATCCATCAGAGAAGGATCTAACAGATCCATATCCGTAAGCCCCATCTCCATCATCAGTGCAGACAAATCTTCCTCGCTGATCTGGAAGGTGTTTAAAAGCAAATCCTTAATGTCGGCAACCAATGCGCCCACAACCTCTGCCACTTTCTCTGGATCTGCATCCGTCGCCGAAAGTTTCTCCTGCGCCTTTGCGCTTGCTGCCGAAAGCTTCTCTTTTACAGTCAGCTTGGTATCCTGTTTCTCTGACACCGACATATCTTTCTGCTCTGGCTGCTTCTGCACAGATGGCTGTTCTGAAGTCTTCGCATCCTTTGTACTTGTGCTTTGCATCACCTGACCAAAATCGGACTTGCTGTCTGTCTTGGCAGGAGCTGGAACCTGAAAATCAAGTAAACCTGCTTTTTCTGTGGTATTGTTTTGAACCAATGCCATACTGCTCTCTCCTCCTTTCTACTTATAATATCTATCTCAAGGCGCCAAAAGCAAGGTGAGCTTAGCGGCAAATGTCGCATCGCTCTGTGCTAGGGCGCTCAGGACAGCTCCACGCTTCCTTGAATCCATATTATTCAATATCATCACAACCGTGTCCAGATCTCCCGTCATCTCCTGAAAAATCTTTGCCACATCCTCTGCTTCCATCGAGCTGTAAACAGCAGCGAATTCCTGCCTGCTTTCATCAAGCTGCTTCTGCTCCAAAACCTGCCTGTATATGACCTCAGCCGTCGCAGCATCCATATTTTCATACCACTGCTGGAAAGAGTCCATCATCTCTGCGCCATTTCCAAGAACAACATCCTGATAATACTGTTCTTTCTCCGCCTGAAATGCCTTCTGATCTGCCTCAAAAGTTTGCAGCCTATCTATCTCGCTGTTCAGCTCACCGATTTTCTCCAGATTTGCATTGCCTGTCTCTTCATACATGGCAATCTTCGCCTCCAGCTCTTTAATATATGCATCTGCCTCCGCCAGATTGGTGTAAGCATGATTATTTTCGTCAAGAATCTCGTCATCGGAGGCCGGTGGAAGTATTAGATTTATCCCCGGAACATCCTTTAACATGGGACGCAGCACCTTGCTTCCAAAACCGCCGACATCCAGCTTAATCAATACACAGAATACCGCCAGCCAGATCAGGATGGTAAGCAGTGTAAAGATGCCTGTCGCGACTCTGCCGTCGGACTCTTCCC
>CAMWWW010000020.1 GCA_947178015.1 uncultured Clostridia bacterium | reverse complement strand
GCATCTGTGTCTCCTAAGATTGGTTTCTCTTTATCCTATTCTTCTTTCTGTCTGAATATGTCAAAGTCAAAATCGCTCTATCACGCCGAATAGCGGATCAAGCCATTCTCCTTGAAATTCTTCCCCCCTGCCTGAATCGCAAAGACCAACTAGCTCAGGGCAGATGGGAAGTTTTGCCACATGTTCAATATGAAACCGCTCGGCGGTCTCTTCTATATGACTTTCCCCAAAGATCGCATAACGTTTTTGGCAGTCTGGGCACTCGAAATAGGACATATTTTCCACTATACCCAGAATCGGTATATGCATCATCTCCGCCATATGAACGGCTTTTTCTACGATCATGGAAACAAGCTCTTGTGGGGAGGTGACGATAATAATGCCTTTTACTGGAAGCGACTGGTATACGGTCAGCGGCACATCGCCGGTTCCCGGAGGCATATCCACAAATAGATAATCTAGATATTCCCAGCGCACATCGGTATAAAATTGTTTTACCATGCCGGCGAGCAGCGGACCTCTCCACAAAACGGGAAGTCCTTCTTCTTCCAGCAAAAGATTTGACGACATCAGTTTAATCCCTGTTTTTGTGACCGATGGAATTAAATTTTGCCCGTCGCTCTGCGCCATCCCTTTACAGCCAAATACCTTTGGTATGGATGCTCCTGTAATGTCAGCATCCAAGATTCCTGTCTCATAGCCTTTTCTTCGAGAAAGGACTGAGAGCATGGATGTCACCATTGTTTTTCCTACTCCACCTTTTCCACTTACAATCCCAATTACATTTCCTATGCTGGAATACTCGTTTGTCGGAGCCAGCATACTCTTCTCTCTTTCGCTGCAATCCGCTTTACATGAATTGCAGTCATGATTACATGTCTCTGCCATAATTTTCATCCTTTCTTTTTAGGGATTAAGCAGGGAAGCATCTTGTGTTTCCTGCTCTTCTTCTGGCTGCGGCGAGCCTTTTTTTGTCCTTCTTTTCTTTTGGATCAAAAATAGGATAAGGACTGCCGCGGCCGCTGCACCTGCTGCGAGATAAAGAAACAGCGTGTAGGAAGCGTGTTCTATACTTCGAAATACCAGCTCTGATCCATCTGCATCCCATATTAAATATTTTCCATCTTGGTGCGCGTCTGCTTTCACCCAGCCAGTTGCTGTTTTATATTCGATCTCTACATTGGATGTATCTTCAGGTATGAGATACTGTACACGATGAACCGCGTTTCCATCCTCTGGAACAGTGAGCCTCCAGCACTCAAGCAGCCGGCAGCCCTCTGTTAGTTCAGAGGCATCCATGGTCTCCGTATTTAAGATTAACTGCTGATCGCCGTCAAAGCTGCCTTCAACAAGGAGCACAGCGAGATCGTTTTTCTTTTGTGTACTTTCCAGCGCAGTAATGCGATTTTCATAGATTGCTGCCACAATGGTATCGAATACCATATGAGAATACTCCGTATCCTCCCATCTAGCAAAGTATCCTTCCCGTTCTGGAAGTTTTGGAAGCTCCATATGACTCAGATCCGCACCATAGGCAAAGTCTGTTTTGTAGACGATCTCATCTTCTGCCACAAAACTTAGGCAGAAGCGTAAAAATTCCTCTGGCAGATCGGAAAGGGCGATAAAGTCTTCATAGCTCATTGGTTCTGCTTTTGTGGTGTAGCTTATGCCATCCACGCCGCTATATTGTTCGCTTACAAAATAATTGTCCTCCAAGCTCCCGCTTGCGTCACCCGCCACAGCTCCAGTGTACTCATCGCTCTTCACAATGGAAACAAGACTGCGGCACTGCCTGATATTTTTACCCAAACCAGCGATTCCGCCTACATAATCATTTCCTGAAAGAGTGCATTTTGCGTAGGAATGTCTGATATCAGCCACTGAGTAGCCGGCAATTCCTCCTGTGTATCTTCCTCCTGTGCTGGTAATGCTTCCATAGGCGCAGCAATCGATCACGCTGCCCAGATCCATACTTCCTACAATTCCGCCGACACTATTTTTCTTTGCCGTGATCACACCATCATTTCTACAAGAACGAATAACGGCGCGCGTTTGATAGATAAAGTTTTTTGAGGAATCTCCTTCTGTTTTTATATCATCTTCCGGGTCAAAATCGTATTCGATTGCCATGGCGCCGGTGATTCCCCCTACATTGACATCACCGTCCACAACACCTGCATTAACGCAGAAAGCCGTTTTGCCCTCTGTCTGTTCTCCCGTGTCCTCATCTGAAATATCCTCGATATAATCTTTTTCTTCTGAATTTTCCTCAAACGCGTCTCTTATAGTCTTTGTTATCGCAAAAAGCTGATCGGACACAGCCTGAATATCATCGCCAATCTGTTTGTTTTTGTTTGATACGGTGCTGTTGACAAAATCCAAAGTATCTGAGATCTCTGTGACAGAGTCATAGAGAGTCTCTCTTGATGTGTCAAAGTCCTCCTCAAGTTTCGCGAAAGAAAGTCCTTCTTTCTCAGCCAGATCTTGAAGAGCGCGCTCGACGCCAGCGACTGCTTCGGTGATGGAAGAGCTCATTCGGTAGACGTCATGCAGAGAGTTATCTGTGTCGTGAAGGGCATCATAGAGAGGATTTTTGGCGTCCTGAAAATAGGGGATTGCCCTTCCTATGGCGGCCATGGCGTCTGTGACATCCTCCATGCCAGAACGAAGACTTCTTCCGCAGACAGAAAGTAAATCCATCCCTTTAATCAGAGAATCCGTTCCTTGTTTTGCTTTTTCTTCAATCTCTTCTCTAGTAGCTCCCTGCTGTATCAGCTTGATTGCATCGCCAAAAGCCAAAAGCGCATCCTGAAAGCTCTCTCCTGCCTCGGATAAGGGTGTGGCGGCCAGCACAAAATTAGCCTGTGCATCTTCCATCTCGGCAATCGCTTGATTGACATACCACATACCTTCCTGAGAGATGGAAGATGCATCCTCCACATTCTCCACAGCTTCTCTTAGATGTCTTACCGCAGCTTTCAAGCGGGAGGAAGCATCGCTTAATTCCATGGAAGCTGGAACCAGTTTTTCTATCGTGTCCGAAATTCTTGCACTTAATTCATTTAGAGTGTCCGTATCGGTGTTTACAACGTGTTCTATCTGATCCAGCATGGTACTGACAGAATTTTGTGCATTTGTCACCTGATTTTTCATGTCAGATAATCTTCCTGTTACCGTGTCTGAAAAAGTGTCTGCATCGTTCAGCAATTTGTCAATTCTTGCCTGAAGCTCATCCAACTGCTCATCCAGCTTAGTCAGTGTGCTCTCGGAAAAGATCAGCGTATTATATGGCTCCATCTGACCATTGATGCCGCCAATATCTTTTCTTCCATACACACTTCCATAATTCACACAGTTATTGACATATCCGCTCTGGCGTCCCGTAATGCCTCCCACATTGTAGCCCACATGCTGATAGCCCACTCTGCCGTTATTTGTACAGCTTTCGATTCGTCCGTCCGAAAAACCAGCGATGCCGCCGATATCGGTGATATCCATGGTATTTTCTGTGGAGCGCAGATTATCCAGATTCATATATTCCAGATTGAGGACGACTTCCTCCGTGGAGGTGTTGATGTTCCCTCTGTTTATACAATTCTCGATTATCCCGCTGTTTTTGCCGGCAATGCCGCCTGTATAGTGATTTCCCCGCATAATACCTGATACATGGCATCCCGTGATACGCCCCGATTCTCCGTTGAGTCCGACTATGCCGCCTATGGTGGAATTGCCCCGCACTACACCAGAAAAAGTACAGTTTGTGATGGTGCCATAATTTTCTCCGGCAATCCCTCCCACAATAGAGCGGGAGCCCTGTGGGCCTATTATGCCTACTACATTTAGATTTTGTATGGAACCGCCTTCTCCTATATAGCGGAACAGACCTTGAACAGAACCATTATAATTAATGACAAGCCCGCTGATGCTGTGTCCCTGTCCGTCAAAGGTACCCTGAAAGTACGGTATCGGCACCATTTCATTTATATTTGTAAATTCCAGATTTGTCTCAAGCAGAACCGTTTTTCCTTCGGACCAAGTATCAAGCTCACATGCCGCCGCCAATTTATAATAATCTTCCTGTGAACGAATAACAATAACACCGTCCTCTTCTGCGTGTACTGGAGCTGCAAGGCTGTTGCAGAGTACCAGCACCATTGTCAGGATATATGCCCAAATCTTATTCTTCATCTTTCTCTTCATCTTTATCCGCCCCCTGATCCTCAATCGCTGGAATATGTTCTGCTTCTGCTTCCATAGGTGTCAAATTTGAAGTATCTACCATTGCCTTGACCTCGCCCTTTAATACACCTCGGATCGTCGCATCCACCATACCAGATACATAACCTCTCACTCGTCCGTCCACATACAGAACACCGTTTGCATGTTGGATTTTATCTGGTACCTTCATGGTAAATGCCGTTTTTTCGATAATGATATCTCCAAGCAGCAAAATCTGTGGAAGAACACCCATTACCAAGAAGATAGAGATAATGGTTCCACGACCTAAACAGGTTCCAATCGAGGAGATAACACCGTCGGAGGAGAGCTGCCCGATTAAGACACCTGCTGCGGCGAGTATGGTTCCTGATGTGATAATGGTAGGAAATGCCTGATTTAAGGATTCCACAATCGCTTCTTTTGGCGACATTTCCTGCTTTAAGCTTAGATAGCGGCTGGAAATAACGATTGCATAATCAATATTTGCGCCCATCTGAATGGAGCTTACCACCAGATAGCCAAGGAAATACAGGCCCATATTCTGAAGATATGGGAAGGAGAAGTTCATAAAGATACTTCCCTCGATCACAACGATCAGCAGCACTGGAAGTCCGGCAGACTGGAAGGTAAAGAATAATATCACGATAACAAACAGTGCGGAAAGTACACTGATAATAATATTATCCCGCGCAAACGAGGAGGATAGATCTAGATTGCTGGTGGAATTTCCCACTATATAGAAGGAATTTCTATCGTAGTATTTTGCCATCTCTTCTTTTATCACATCAAAGAAGGCATATGTTTCCTCTGCCTCCTCAGGCAGGTTGAGATATACCAGCATCCGGCTGTAATTATCGGTAGATAATTGAAGCTGTGCATCATGAAGCTGCACATACAGATCGTCGATGGTTTTTTGCATATCGCTTTCCAGAGTGACATACCCCTTGTCAAGCTCTTCGTGCAAAAATAAGAACATATCAATTAACGGCACCTTGGTATTATCAAGACCGCTGACAATCTCCCCATAATTTTCGTGATTCACCGCATAGGCAGAGTACAGAAGTTTCGATACCTCGAAGTCTAAATCGGTAAGCTCGGCAAACTGTCTGGGTGTCAGCGCGTCTGTCAGTACATAGCCGTCCATCGCTTCTACGCTGGAAAGTCCTAGTGTAGATTCCACCTCCACATATTGGGAGAGTGCTCGTAATATCTTTCCCTCCGCCTCATAGTCGCCTGCGGGAACCACCAAGGCAATTAGATTTGTCGTGCCAAATCGGTTTTTAATTTTATTATTGGCAATGGTCTGTTCACTCTGCTTGGTTGATACAATATTGCTCTGGCTGAACAAATAAGGGCAGCGGTTGGAGAAGTAAAACGCTCCGATCACCACAAGGCAAAAGACAGGAGGGATAATAAACCGTGTCTTAACAGCCATCTTTCCAATAACTGTGATTTTGGGAACCAGATTTTTATGTACCGTTTTTTCCATCAGATTGTTAAATAGAATCAAAAGGCCCGGCATCAGTGTAAATACAGACAACAGACTGAAAATAATGGCCTTGACCAATACCACGGCGAGGTCCTCGCCAATCTTAAACTGCATAAAAGCGAGAGCCGCCATACCTGAAATGGTGGTTAAGCTGCTGGAAGAGATCTCTGGTATCGCCTTGCTTAACGCAACGATCGCAGCCTCTCTGGTTTCCATCGTCTCTTTTTCCTCGGTAAAACGATGGCACAGAATTATGGCATAGTCGATGGCAAGAGCAAGCTGAAGTACAATCGTCACGGAGTCAGAGATAAAAGAGATGGTTCCAAGCAAGAAATTCGTTCCCATATTTAGGATAGCCGCCACGCCGAAGGTAATTAATAGTACAGGCACTTCTGCGTAAGCATGGGAGGTAAAAAGCAGCACGGCCACAATAATACCCACGGCCACCACAATAACAACCTGCATCTCCTTGGCGAGATTTGCAGCGCTGTCGTTATCTACCTCACTGGAAATATAAACATCATAGCCGGCGAGCATCTCTTTGATCTGGCGCATGGCTAGGATGCTTACCTCATCTTGTGTCTCTCCGTCAAAAGTAATGTCAAAGAGAGCGGATGCCTCTTTATAATGCTCTTCTGTGTCATCGAACGCCACACTTGTGACACCAGATATCCCCTCGATATGCATGGCAAGCTCGCGTGCATGTTCGCAGGATATGTGATCGACCATTACCTGCGCTGTGCCGAAGGTAATAAATTCGCGGTTCATAACATCAAGCCCCTGTCTTGTCTCCGTCGTCTCTGGAAGATAGGTGGTGATGTCATCCTCCACATGAACCCAATCCTTGGCGATTACGCAAAAAATAATTGCAAACACATACAGCAGAAAAAATAAATTTCTCTTATCCACAATAAATGTCGCAATCTTGATCATAAAGTTGTTTCCCGATTTCTCTTGTTCCTCGTTCATTTTAATAACCAATCCCCTTTTTCACACATTTTTCACTATTTTATCACACGTTTTGAAATAATCAATCGTATTACGAAATACTTAACAAACTTCACTGATTTTTTATGGTTTGAAAATCAAAGTGGTTATTTGTCTTACTTCGGCGGACTAGTGCATAAAATGTAAAAATCTTTTCTAAGGGTACTTGTATGTTAAATTATATCTGGGCTTTTATGATACTAATAGGGATTGCGTATGCCTCGCTTACTGGAAATATCGAGGCAGTCAGCAGCGCAGCGCTTGATTCTGCAAAGGAGGCGGTGACGCTGTGCATAACGATGCTAGGCATTATGTCCATGTGGACGGGGCTGATGGAGATCGCAAAATCAGCGGGAATGATAGAGGCAGCCGTAAGGAAATGCGATCCGCTGCTTCGTTTTCTTTTTCCGCGCATACCAAAAACCCATCCAGCAAGAGAGTATATTGCAACGAATATGATCGCTAAGGCTGGATGGATAATAGGACTAAATTTACGGCAAACATTTTATACTCGCTTTAGATCTCAAATTGGTTCATCAATTTTACCATTGCATCCACCTGTGTCTTTTGCTCTTCACTGACGGCGGCTGTTTCCTCTGAGGTCGCCGCATTGTTATCAACTACGGAGGAGACTTGTACAATACTTTCATTTACGGTGTGCATATGCTTGACATCCTCATTGAGAGTCTGAACAATCTGTCCAATCATTTCTGTGGCAGCTTTAGCCTCGTCCATAACATCTTTCATATTGGATGTGGCCTCGTCTGCAATCGAGATACTTTTATCCATAACCATAACCGTTGTAGCGATAAGATCCGAAGTCCTTCTCGCTGCCCTTGCAGATTCCTCCGCCAAGCTTTTCACCTGATCCGCCACAACAGCAAAGCCTTTGCCAGCCTCGCCGGCTCTTGCCGCCTCGATGGATGCATTTAAGGATAACAGATTTGTCTGAGAGGCGATGTCCTCTATGGTTCCAATAATGGTTCCCACCTGCTCTGAGCATCTGCCGATTTCCTCGATGGTACCTTTTAACTCCTGCATCTTCTGATCGCCCTTTTCCAGTGTTACCCCGGCCTTGGCAGCGCATTTTGCAGATTCCTCTGCTTTCTGGGAGCTCTCTTCCATGCTGTTTGTCATATCTTTAAATACAGAAATTAACCCAGATACCTGCATAGCCTGCGCGGTACAGCCCTTTGCCAAATCTTCTGCTGCGCAGGCAAGCTGCTGGGAACCTGTGTCAATCTGGCTAGAGACATTGCGGATGGTAAGAAGGGTATTCCGCATCTGTTCTCCAATCTTTTGAAAGGACTGTTTAATTTCCACAAATTCTCCGACATATTCCTGTTTAATCTGTATCTGGTAATTTCCATTGCCCATTTGATTCAGAATTTCTGTTATTTCCTTTACCATGGCAAGCAAATTATGCTTCATAAAGGAAATTGCAGCGACCATGCTGCCGACTTCGCTCTCGTCCTCCACCATATCAAGGTCTGTGTGGAAATCCCCTTGAGCCAGTATATGCATCTGATCGGACACCTTTTTGATAGGCTGCAAAAGCTCGTTATTGGAGAATCGAATCGTTTTTACTAACTGAAAAACGACATAGATAAAAGAGCTTGCAAAAAGAAGCTCGACAATAATCTGTAGAAGCTTAAGAATGGAGCAGCCTCGATCCTTTCTGCTTAATATGGTCTGAATGGTATCATCTGTCAGAAGATTAATCTGTTCAACCGTATTCTCATATTCTGAGCTGAACACACATGCCTGTGCCGAAATCAGATCTCCGCTCTGCACGAAAGCCATGGCGTCCTTTTCCAGTGGAACAAGATTTTCGGACATGGAGGCTATTTGATTTAGGCTCGCCCACTCTGATTCGGTAAGACCGCATGACTTTAAAGTCTCAACCGCTTTTTCTCGGTTCTTGTCCTCGTTCAGCTCCTTCATATAGGCATTATAATATTCCTCTTTTCCTGTGACAACATAGGACTGTACATCAAAAGTCAATGTCTTTGAGCCGAGCCGGTATTGGTTCAAGGCTATCGTCGTGTCTAGCTGTGTGCTGTACATTCTTGACATCCCTATGTTGAACACAATAAATCCAAGAAGCAGGATAGCCCCCGTCCCTACTGAGATAAGCGCTTGACGCACCAACCGCTGAAGCATCGCTGCCTGACTCTTTCTGCCAGATATCGTACCATCTCTTTTTCCCATAACTTACACCCCGCCTTTCCTTTTTTTGGTTTAAAGAATAACAAATTGCCTTATAAGGTAAAAAACCCTACCACAAATGGTAGGGATAAATTCGTAGGTCTCAAGCATGATCTATATGTAAGTATTATACGAAGAAATTGTAAAAAATGCAATACTAGATCAATAGAAATTCAATGTGTTTTGGACAAGTTGTATAAAATATAATTTAATAAAATCAGTTGTCTGAAAGGGAGAAGGATTATGAATATATGTTCAGGCATGTTCTATACGGCAGATGCATATTATCGTCTTTCAAAGGAGGATGGTGATAAATTAGAAAGTGACAGTATTGGGAATCAAAGAGCGCTTATGAAAGAATTTCTTTCTAAGCACCCTACTATCCGTCTATATAAAGAGCACATAGATGACGGATTTTCCGGGATTCGTTTTGATCGCCCTGCATTTCAGGAAATGCTTGCCGATATCCAGACTGGCAGAGTGAATTGTATCTTGGTCAAGGATCTGTCCCGCTTTGGCAGAGATTATATCGAAACAGGACGTTATATTGAAAAGGTCTTTCCTCGTATGGGTGTAAGATTTATCGCCGTCAATGATGGAATTGATACGGCTTATTCCAATAGAGATTATGACGATCTGCTGATTCCTTTTAAAAATCTTATGAACGAAGCATATTGTCGTGATCTATCCATTAAGATCCGGAGCCATCTGGATATTAAGAGAAAGACAGGACAATTTATAGGCTCTTTTTCACCTTATGGATATAAAAAAGCATATGAAAATAAAAATAAGTTGGAGATAGATCAGGAAGCGGCAGGCATTGTGAAGCAAATTTTTCAATGGAGGTTGGAGGGAATGAGTAGCCTGCGAATCGCGCAAATGCTGAATAAAGCAGGTGCTTCCACGCCAATGGGGTATAAGCTCCAAAATGGAGAACACTTTGTCAGCGGCTTTCGCAGAAAAGAGAGGCTTCTCTGGCAAGCGAACAGTGTCAATGCCATATTAAAGAACGAATGTTATACAGGTACGCTGCTTCAAGGCAAGACATGCGCACCAAACTATAAAGCACAAAAGAGGCGGAAAAATATGGAAACAAAGTGGTTTCGATGTGAGAATAACCATCCAGCAATTATATCAAAGGAAGATTTTTATATGGTACATAACGCATTTGTGCAAGATACCCGCGTGGCGCCCGTTATGACAACCTTGTACCCGCTCTCTGGGTTTGTGGAATGTGCTTATTGCCATGGATCTATGACAAGAAAAACCATTCCGGCTAATGGAAAAAAATATATTTATCTAATCTGCATGGAGCATAAAAATAAAAACGGCTGTGCCAATCGCGCCAATTTTTCTTTGGCAAAGCTTGAACCGCTTCTTTTACATATGATTAATCTTCAAATATATCTGGATCTTACACTATGCCAGAAATTCTCATTCTGTCAAAAGATATTTTGCACAGAGTTATCAAGAGTGCTGTTGTCCATATTGCTCAGTGCTATTCAGATATACAGCAAGGATAGAATAGAGATTTTGTTTTTATTTCAGGCCAACTGGAATATTCCTGAGATACCATCTTCGAGAGGAGAAGATGCAAATGGCTAGAATTAGTAGAAAATCCAATAGAATCCTTTCCGCTCCATCGCAGCGGCAACAGAATAGAAGAAATCTTGTTGGAATTTATGCAAGACTTTCTGTCGCTTATCCCAGCGATAAAACAAGAAATTCCATTCAAAATCAAACAGAACTTCTGAAAGGATTTATAGAGGAACATAAAGAGGAGCTTTGTCTGGTAAATATATATTCAGACAGTGGTGTAACAGGAACCAGTTTTGAGCGTCCGGGTTGGAATCAGATGCTGGAGGATATTCAGGCGAGAAAAATAGATTGTATTCTTGTAAAAGATCTCTCGCGCATAGGGAGAAATTATATTGAGACAGGCACCTATCTGGAACAGATCTTTCCCTCGCTTGGCGTGCGTATTATATCTGTCAGCGAAAATTATGACAGCAACAATTCGTCCAATTATATGCTGACCAATGCCCTGACAAATCTGATGAACGAATTCTATGCCAGAGATATAGCAAAGAAAACATCTGCCGCAAAGCATGCACTGCAAAAGCAAGGCTTCTGCATTACCGGCACGCCGCCATATGGCTATATCAAATCCGATGTGGAGCGACGAAGGCTGGTGATAGATCCAGAAACTGGCTGTATTGTAAAGCAGATCTTTGCTTGGCGCCTGAGTGGAATGGGGTGCAGCGTAATTGCGAGGAATCTAAATACGCTGGCCGTGCCATCGCCGGGCATGTACCGCTACCTGAATGGAAACCCATCCTTTCAGAGATGCAGCCGCGAAAAATGGAAGTCAAAACATGTGGCGGAAATACTGAAAAATCCAGCTTATTTGGGTCATATGGTTCAAGGAAAAACAAAAAGCAGTTATTTTGAGCAAGATGGAAAACAAATCTCTCTCCCCAAGGAACAATGGATTATAGTTAAACATACACAGGAACCGCTTGTCACACAGGAGCAATTTTCTACTGCGGCTCAAATGGCAGAACAAAGTAGAATAAGACATCAAGAACAATTAAAAAGAAATGAAACAATACCACATACAGAACAGCCGCTCCGAAGAAAAATAATATGCGGACAATGTGGGTATCCGATGACAAGAAGAAATAAGGTGAAAAATGGTGTGCGGGATTACTTTTATTACTGCGCCTCGTCCAGAACAAAGCTGGCTTCCCGCTGTACAGGTACATATGTACATGAAATTCCTTTGTTGGAGGCTGTGCTGGCAGAAGCGGCGCAGCATGCGGGGCGCGCATTGTCCTTGGATATGCTGGATATGCTAATTGAAAAAATAATAATTATATCCAGCAGAGAGTGGACCATATTCTACACAAAATAAAAAGAAGATCAAGGAAGAAGGCGAAATTATGGAAATTGATTTGTATCAAACAAGTGAAGAGCAACAGCATCTGTCTCGCCGATATATGGCTATCTACCTAAGATTATCTGATAAGGAAAAAAAAGAAGGAATTTATAAAAAAGAGAGTGACAGCATTGAAAGTCAGAGGAACCTTATCCATTCTTTTATTCAAACACAAGATGAATTATCAAAGTATCCAGTGAGAGAATTTTTGGATGATGGAAGTTCTGGAGTTCATTTTCGTCGAGTAGGAGTCCAGAAACTTCTCACAGAGGTGGAAAAGGGGCGAATTGCCTGTATTATAGTGAAAGATTTATCTCGATTTGGGAGAGATTATATGGAAGCTGGTATGTATCTGGAGCAGGTATTCCCACGATTGGGCGTTCGTTTTATCGCTGTCACCGATCAGTACGATAGCTTTAATAATTCATCAACAATAGAAACAGGTTTTAAAAATCTGATTCACGATCGATATAGTAAAGATTTATCTAAAAAAATTAAATCTGTAAAATTACTCCAACAACAAAAAGGCGTTTATAGCGGCGGCGACGTACCCTATGGTTACAAAAAAACAGCAGGCAAGCAAGAAATATTTCAGCCCGATCCAGATACGGCGGCATATGTCACAAAGATTTTTTCTCTTGCCGCTTCAGGAAGTTCACCCAGCGCCATCGCCAGATATCTAAATCAGCATAAAATACCGACACCGGGAGCATACAAAACACAAAATACAAAGCAGCATTATCAACTAAAAAATAAAAAAAGCAATCTGTGGACCTCCCCGCAGGTTCGTATTATATTACAAAATGAAGCTTACCTTGGCACCTATCTCTGTCATAAAAGTACAACATACAGACCAAGAGAAAGTAAACTACTAGAAGCAGCCGAATATTTTCGATTTGAACATGCATATCCCGCATTAATCTCAAAAGAAAAATTTGAGACAGTACAACATACATGGATGCATTATGGGAAAAGAGGACGCTATCAGAAAAAGCCTCCCGCGCATCCCCTTGTGGGCAAAATAAAATGTGGGCATTGCGGCTACTCTGCCAGATTAGGCGGAAGAGCACCTTCCTTTTATTTTTGTTGTCGTATGGGGGAGAACTGCGGTTCTCGATCCCGTGCGGAAGCACAAGACTTAGAGCAGATTATCAAGATAATACAACTTCAGGTTGAGCTGTTACAAATTAAAAATCAGATAGAAAATCGGATAGAAAAAATTGAAATATATAAAGAGAATAGAATAGAAATATTAGTCCTAATATCAAACCAGCTAACATACTAGGTCTAGGCTGGGCGGCGACTCCAGCAGGATTGAAGGCTATGGAGAAGCTGGCGAAGCTGGAGGAGGAAAGAGGAAATCCCGCTTATCGAAATGACGTGAAAGGATCAGGAGGAAAAAAAGAGCGTATTGCCAGTAATGAAATGTGTACATTTCTAATCTTAAATATTTCATCCCTACAGTTAATTCCTGTGAATATGATTGCGTACAGGCAGCAGTATGGCAGCGTGAATCCAGCAGGAATCATTGTACCGGCAATTGTGGCAACGTTTATCAGTACATTAACGGCGGTGGTATATTGTAAAATGAAAGATAGAAAGCGGAGAGTGTGAAGTTCTCCGTTTTCATAAATGTTGTCAAAATTACAGTCGATTTTGCAATATAATTGCAAAATCATGATATATTTATTGACATATAGGCATAATAAACCTATAATTTTATTATGATTTTGCAAAATTATTGCATAATGGAGGAAAATATATGCTGTTGGAATTTAAAGCGGAAAATTATAAATCATTTTTAGAGGAAGCCACCTTTTCTATGGTAGCAGCACCGAAACAATCAGGCTTAGATTATAGTCTGTTAAAAGAAAAAGTGAAAGGGAAGTTAGTGAAAGGATTGAGTTCTTCTGTAATTTATGGTCCCAATGCTGCCGGAAAAACAAATATTATAGGGGCAATAGATGTGCTAAGAGCTATTATTATAAGAGGAAATATAAGAAATTCGGAGGAAAAAAATGCTCTTAATGCCGCAGCCGCTGCGTTGGAATTGATACCAAATAATAGCTTGACCAAAGCACGTCCAGTAAAATTTTCGATTTCTTTTATAGAAAAAAAGATGCAAATAGAATATGAGATTTTAATGGATTTGGGGATATTTCTGGACGAGAGATACTGCAGAGAGATAAAGGAAGAAAGACTACGTATTAATGGAGAAGATATCTTTATCAGAAGTGCAAATTTAACAATTGGTAATTTAAAAGGAATGGAAGACTATCTTTCCGATATTACCAATCAGAATAAAGAGAATGTAATGGGGATCGCTAAAAACAGTCTCAATAAGGAGGAATTGTTTTTAACAAATGGATTTAAGCTGATTTTTTCACAAAAACTTGTGAAATTAATAGTCGATTGGTTTACAGATAAATGTATGGTTATTTATCGGGCAGATACGATACAGTTGATTAAGAGATTTGCCGATCCAAAGAAAAAGGCGGTCTATGTAGAGAAGACAACAAATCAAGCAGCAGAACTATTTGGTATCAATTCAAATGCAGTAGGTTATGTGGTGAGTGATGACCAGCCGGAGGCAAAATTATATTCTATTTTTAAAAATACAGAGAATAAAAAAAATACAGCAATTGTTTCTGAAATTTTCGAGTCTTATGGAACCATCCGTTTTATAAATATGTTCCCATTGGTGAT
>CAMWWW010000019.1 GCA_947178015.1 uncultured Clostridia bacterium | reverse complement strand
CGGGGTGACGGAGGACTATAGGCGATTCTCTGCGCGGACCCTTTCCGAAAATGATTATACAACGTATCTTTACAAAAACTTATTCTTTATTCAAAAATAGCCATCGCCCCTTTATTCATCAAACTGCACTTTTCCCATCAGCCATATGGCTCCCTTGAACCGCCTTCCAACCTGAGGCTCTCCAACCAAATCATCTGCATTGATCCCAATGCTAAGCTCAAAATCATTACAATCCACCAAAAGAGTATAGACGCTTTCCTTGCTATAACGATTCATACAGGAGCTTACCTCTCGGATCTCACCGATCACAGAATATTGATCGCACTCCACCCCATAAGGCATAAAAGAGGAATCAACAATACTAAATACATCCTCCTTTCGTATTCTTTTTGAAAGCTTTGAATACATATCTAAATCCTCTATCGTCAAGCTTTCCATTGCCGCCTCATCGCCCTGCCTCGCCTCCGACATCAGCTTTCTGCGATTCATATTTTCCATCCGCACCTTTTCCCTCTGACGTTCATTTTTGCTGACAGGAAGCAGCACCGTTCCCGCTGTGCACAGCCCGGACAAATATACTTTACCGCGATAACAGGAATCCTGCTGCCTTATCGCTCTGTCAAGATACTCCATCCCATTCTCAAGATAATAAATCAACGTTGCACCGACTCTTAGATCCTCGCACACTCCTGCAAAGGACTCTCTTGATACATGTCTAGTAACAGCGACGTCTGTTTCCACCGGTGTTGTCTTGCCCTCCAGATAAGGAATATAATATTCCATCTGAAAGCAGTTCTCCTCATCATAATATCCATGTATTAAAATTCCCATGCCATCTGCAAAGCTTTTTCTCAGCTCCGCAACATTTCCCTCCAAGGATTCCAGCGTTATCAGCCGTCTTTCATCTGGTTCCTGAATTACATAGGATAATAACTCTTTGAGTTTCTTCTTGCTAATAATTTCTTTAAAACCTATTGATCGTAAATATGCATGCATTTCTAACCCTTCTCACTATCTGCCCCAAGGCTTGTTTATGTACTGACTTTCCATCTTCTCCCATTACAATGCATATCATAATGCATAATTCCCATTTTGACAATCACTTTCCTGCAAAATACCACACTTCTCAATAAAAACCTCACGGATAAACACTAAAATAGTATTTGTAAACTTTCTATATGCTATACAGCAAATTTTTCAAACACATTCGATTCTCATTTCCCTTGCTTGCAATCATCTTCCATAAATAGTATACTAAAAACATTGATACAACGAGAAAGGAACCATTATGGAAATTCGTAAACTTCGTCTTGGAAATCTGCTTTTGCCTTCGAATGTTTTGATGGCGCCCCTCGCTGGTTATACTTGTTATCCATTTCGTATGCTGGCGTACGAGCTTGGCGCGGGCTTATGCTTTACAGAGATGGCCAGCGCCAATGCACTAAAGTATGAGGATAAAGCCACCAAACGGCTTCTTTTTACCACTAAGGCGGAGCCAATTCGAGCGGTTCAGCTTCTTGGCGGCACACCGGCTGTGATGGAGCAGATGGCAAAAAGTACACGGTTGGAAGATTTTGATATTATTGACATTAATATGGGCTGTCCGGTTCCAAATGTATTCAAAAGCGGCGAGGGCAGCGCTCTTATGCTCGATCAAAAGCGTGCCTTTGCGATTATTCAAGGCTGCAAAAAAAGTGGTAAGATCATCACAGTAAAATGTCGAACTGGCATACGGGAGGACGCCATGTTTACGGCAGAATTTGCACGCATGTGCGAGGCTGCGGGAGCCGATCTGATCTCTATCCATGGCAGAAGCAGAAGCATGATGTACGACGGAAAACCTTATCTGGAAGAGATTGCTCATGCTAAAGCAGCGGTCAAGATCCCTGTCATTGCCAATGGTGGTATTTTCTCTGCTCATGATGCCCATGAAATGATGGATCGCACAGGGGCCGACGGTGTGATGTTAGCACGGTATGGACTCGAAAACCCCTTTCTTTTCAGCGAGCTGACAAAAAAACCCTGTCATAAAACGCCCCTTCAGATTCTCAACGAGCAGCTTGCTTTAACTTTGCAATATTATGATGAAACCTTTGCTTTGCGCTATATGAAAAAACTTGCCTCCCATATGATGAAAAAAAGAAAGGGCACTAAAAAATTCAAAGAACGGTTATTTCAATGCGGAAGCGAGGCGGAGCTTATCGATGTTATCAATATGATTTTTGGTGAAACGGAGACTGTGGAATCCTATGACAGATTTTTATAAAATAACAGATGGTGTTTTAGAAGCTTACACAGGCAGAGAGGAATGTGCCTATATTCCAGAAGGAATTCACACAATCGGTGAGGGAGCCTTTAAGGGCTGTGTGTCTTTAAAAAAAGTCGTGCTGCCTGAAGGGCTTCGACGCATTGAAAGAGGTGCTTTTAAGGGCTGTCGAAAGCTTGAGGAGGCTGCGCTTTCGCCGGGTATCACGTATATTGGGGATTATGCCTTTCATCGCTGCCACTCCCTGAAACGTGCCGTGCTGCCGCCCTCTGTCACTATCTTGGGGGACTGTGTATTTCTCTACTGCGACAGCCTTATAGAAGCGCGGATACCGGGAGTCAGACGCCTTGGAACACAGGTGTTTGCAAATGATATTCAATTGCAATATCTGGAAATTTCTAAGGATCTTATGGAGGACTGCATCTGTGATGTATTTACAGGCTGTGGACGGATCAGAGAAATTTCCTTTGCACAGGGAGAGTGTTACCCTATTGAGAGCGCAGTGGAGGTAATAGCCGGCAACCAACATCTTCCTTCCCTTATTCGCCTGATCGCCGCCGATATTTTAAAAATGATGGAGCTTGACGGCAGAAGTCTGGTCCGTTTTGTGACCAATATTCGGCATATCGAGCTGCCGGAGGGAATCGAGCGACTCTCCAAAAGCTGCTTTTTTGACATGAGAGGAATCCAAAGTATAAAGCTGCCACGCTCCTTAAAGGAAATTGAAAGCCGCGCATTTCGCAACTGTATTAATTTAGAATATGTAAGTTTTGGCGGACAGCAGGTCATCATCCATGAAGATGCATTTAAGAACTGTACCTCACTAAAACGGATTCGAACCTGTGATGGAAAGGAATATTCCTTTGACGGAATTGCCTGCCCCACAGACACCCAAATCCCGGAGCTCGTGCGGCTTATCCATAAACAGCTCTTAGGAAATTTTCGAATCAGCGGGTCCATTTTACTGAAATACCTTGGCTCAGAATCGCGCGTGGTGGTGCCGGAGGGCATTACTCGAATTGCCGAGAGAGCTTTTGCCGGAAATGAGGCGATCGACCGAGTACTTCTTCCAGAGAGTCTTGAGGAAATTGGAGCCGAAGCGTTCTGCGGCTGTCTGTTGCTGCAAACCATTCCTTTTCCCAAACAACTGCGGCGAATAGGCACCGGCGCTTTTGAACATTGTGTAAAGCTTCTGCGCGTGCAGCTACCTCCTTTCTTGCATCAGATAGAAGATAGAACTTTTCGCCATTGCAAGGCACTAAAAGAAGTGATTCTCCCTCCAGAGCTTCAAGAAATAGGAGAGGGCGCCTTCTATGGCTGTGTTTCCATACAACAGATTTCATTTCCTGAAAGTCTAACTTCCATTGGATCACTTGCCTTTTATCGCTGCACCAGCCTTTCCGACATAAAACTTCCCTCTGCGGCGGAACATGTGCAGGATTTGGCATTTGCCAAAAGCGGCATCCGAAAAGCCCATATCTCCAGCAGCGGCAGGCACTGCGGCACAGACCTACTGAGCGGATGCACAAACCTGAAAACCTTGATACTAAATGAGGGCGTCACGCATATTCCCGACAAACTTGCCTATGGCTGCACCGCGCTAGAACAGATCCAACTTCCAGAAAGTCTGTTTTCTGTAGGCCGGCATCCATGGGAAGGCACCCAATATCTTAAAAACTATTTATCAACGCAGACGTTCTCCTCCGCCCCCATTCTGTGGGATGGACGGACCCTAAAAGGAAACGTGCAGCTATCCAATCAGGTACGGATTATTGCCGGAGGAGCCTTTTATGGCAATACAGAAATAACAGAGATCTGTATTCCAGAAAGTGTACACTTTATTGGCGCTGCTGCTTTTAAAGGGGCACGAACGCTCACAAAAGCGGTGCTTCCCTCCGGTATTCAACATATAGAGGCCGAGGTCTTCTCTGGATGCGAGGAACTTGTAGAAGTATGTACAGCAAAAGGATTTCCAGCTTTCTTGTCTATCGGGGAGAGAGCATTTTTCCAGTGTAAAAAGCTTCCGCATCTGCGGCTGGATGCCGTCAAGCACATAGCAAAAGAAGCTTTGGCAGGCTGTCTCTCTCTTACAAGAAGCCGTATAACCGCAGATCTTCAAGTGGGAGAGCGCGCTTTCGAGGATACCTGTTTCCCTGAAAAAAGTGCGGACGGGCTGGCCATTGTGGGCAATGTTGTAGTTTCTGGCGGCGCCTGTCAAGGTATCCTTTGCCTGCCAGAAAAAATAACAGCCATAGCGCCCTACGCATTTGCTGGAAATCGCTCCATCACCGGACTTCGGGCAGCCGCAAAACTGACGGAAATAGGAGAAGGCGCCTTTTTTGGATGCAGTGCTCTGTCCGATCTGGCACTACCAGATGGACTGCAGCGAATCGGAAAACGTGCCTTTGAAAAATGTATTTCCCTAGAACAACTTTATACCAGCGCACCCCACATAGAAACCGCTGCCTTCGCCTTCTGCACCGCGTTAAAAATTGCACATATCCCCCTTGTCCATACCTTAGAAAGCAGACTATTTGAAGGCTGCAACACACTAAAGCGCGTGATTTGCACCAATGCAACCATCGTAGGAGAAAAAAGCTTTTGCGGATGTAGCAACCTAGAGGAATTTGCATTTCATAACATACAGAAAATTGGTTCTTACGCTTTTGAGGGCTGTGACAACCTGCGCCAGATCACTTTCAAGGACAACATCGTTCTGTCTCCCTACGCCTTTCGGGACTGCGGCAGATTGGAAGAATTGCACCTAAAAGGAGAAACTCCACTTGTCTCTCTTCGCGAATATGCACTGTCCGGCTGCACCGCATTGCGCCTGATCACATTTGGACAAACCTACCAGCTTAACCATTACAAAGACCTTTTTTCTGATTCGATTCCAGAAACAGTGCGCCTTCTCTTTCACAGCGCGCTAAGCTGCTTTGCGATTGAGCAGGAAACACGGCTCTGCGCCTACCAAGGGACAGGACGAATCCTAAAAATTCCAAACGGAATCCGCCAGATAGCGTCCGAGGTATTCCGCAATATCACAATGCTTAGAGAAATAGATATCCCTGAGAGCGTCGAATATATAGGAGCACGCGCCTTTCACGGAACCGAGTGGATCAAACACCAGCAGCAGCTCTCTCCTTTTGTGACCGTCAATCATATGCTTTTGGACGGCTCCGGCTGCATTGGTGATATAACCGTGCCAGAACACATTCGCCTAATATGCGGATGGGCGTTTGCCAACGGCATGGAAATAAAAAGCATCCGTTTTCTATCCAATCAGATACGAGTAGAAGAATATGCATTTCGAAATTGTATTTTTCTTCAAAGGCTTATCCTGCCGGACGGAAGCACGGTACGCTTCTCTGGCATAGAGGACAGACAGAAAACGCTGCCACCCATTGCCATGCAGGCTGCAACCGACAGCATCCACTGTTTTAAAACAGATGCGGACGGCGTGCTTGTTGAATGTACTGGAAATATCTCTCATCTATTACTTGCCCGCGGCATCACGGCTGTGGGAGAGAGCGCTTTTCAGGATGGAAATCTTCTCACGCAGATTGAATTTTCCGACACAGTCAGACGAATTGAGCCGCGCGCCTTTGCGGGGTGCAAATGGCTGAGGGAAGTTACCTCTGCACAAAATATAGAATATATCGGCGCATCTGCCTTCTCCGGGTGCGGCTCCTTACAGCATATAGAGCTGTCGGAAAAACTAAAGGCACTTGGGGCAAGAGCCTTTGAAAACTGTGTCTCCTTGGAAGAAATATATATACCAGAAGGCGTGGAGGAAATTCCCGACAGAGCCTTCTACCGCTGCCACAGCCTAAGAAACATAACCCTTCCATCCACATTGAAAAAAATAGGAAAAGAAGCCTTTGCCTTTTGCCATCAACTTTCTGCTATTCAATTACCAGAAAACATCATAGTAGAAGAAAGAGCATTTTACCTATAATCCAAGCCAATGTATTTTTACATGGCAATTTGTGTCTGTGCGTTGCTTGCCACAAAATTGCTCTATGCGCAAAAAGCAACGTAGAAATGAGGGTTATTATGAATTACCGTAAGTTGGGCAATACTGGTCTGATGGTTTCTGAAATTAGCTTTGGTACTATCCCGATTCTTCAGGGTAATATTCCAGTACTGCCAGCTTATTTCAATCTTGACAAAGCGGCTGCTCTCGACGTGATGGAATATGCTTTTTCTCTCGGCTGTAATCTATTTGACACAGCGATTGTGCCAGAGTATGGAGATGCAGAACCAAAACTTGGAGCATTTGCAGAGCGTGTGGGCAGAAACAAGATTATTATTTCTGATAAAGCACGCTTTTATGACGGAAATGAAATGTATCAGGCTGTGTTTTCTTCCTGTGATAATCTTGGAACCAGCCCTGATATCTATTTTGTTCATCAAGTCGACAGTGCGCATGAAGAAGAAGTATTCCAAAAGGGCGGCGCGCTGGACGCGCTTTCAGAGTTAAAGCAGCAGGGAATCATTCGTTATGCCGGAATTGCCTCCCACTATTATGATATCCTGCTTCGCGGTGCGCTGGACGCAAGAGTGGATGTGCTTCAGGGCAGCGGTAATCTTCTGGAAAGAGGGATGCTTGACCGCATGAAAACGGAGCCGCTTTTTCAGAAAAAGGGAATTCTTATTAACAAGGTATATGCGGCCGGACTTCTTCCTGCTCTTTTTCCTGTGCAGACTTTAATCCGATCTGTACTGTCCTACCCCATTTCCAGCGCGCTGATTGGTCTTGGTTCTGTATCTCAGATAAAGGAGGCTATGCGGGACTGCCCCAAAGAAGGACGATCCATTCCCTCTTTTGAGGAGGTGCTTTCTAGCCTTGAAAAAGAATATCAGCCAATTCCCTGTGATCGCTGTCAACGGTGCCGCTGCCCCTACGGGACAGAAATTCATACTTTATTTCGGCAATTTCAATATTATTATCTGGGCAAGGATCACTGGGCTTTAAAAAAGCTTGGCATGGGTATTCAAGACAGCGCCCGCTATTGTAGAACTTGCACAGAAATGCCCTGCCTCTCTATGTGCCCGAAAAATATACGAATTCCTGATGAGATGCAGAAAATAGAAAAGCTGTTCCTGATTCACAGAAACAGCCATCTTTTACTTTAACACGATTTTCCACTTAAGATAAAAATTCTTATCATGCAGCATATGATAAAAGCTCACAAAAAAGTCTGATACCATAATAACAATCAGCACAATACCTATAATCCTCACCCATGTGGCATCCATCTGCATAATCCAGTTCATAATAGGCGTAAACAGTTTTCCCATTACAAAAGTAATCATTGCCGCAAACGCCATGCTGGTCGGCACAGAAGTGTATTTTGTAATATGTAGCGGAAGATTGGTATAATTCCAATATTCAAAGCCACAGAACTCTTCCACCAGTGTTCCGAGTATAATTTCTCCTATGCTGACAAGTATCATAGCACATAGAAAGTACACGGCATATCTTGCAAATTTTGTTTTAAGTTTCTTAAAAACGCTCCATTTTGCAAGTTTTGCCGGTGTTCCGAGAATAAAATACATAAACATAATAAGAAGCCCATAGCCAAGTAAAAATGGCATATTCATATTTCGATTGTTGATATAGCCCTTTGTCATCGCCAGCCATATGTTCTCAACCACAAAACCTAGAAAAGAAATTATGGCTGTCATTATTCCCAATGCATAAATATTGTACTCCATATATTCACTCTCCATTTCTCCTGTCCGTATGCATTTTGTCTAATTTTATGGATGCGTATGTTTGACATATTTCTTATAATGTGTTACAGTTGCTTTGGATATCAATATTCTGACTTTACAAGTGTAACACCGCCCTACTTTAAAATCAACATTTTCCAGCTTGGACTTTACAAAATAGCCTATTTTTGTAACATCGCATTGAACGAAGGAGGATCACAATGTCAGAATTGATGATAGAAGGAAAAAAGCGTGATGTTCTTCGCATGTCAAATGAAGCATCGAATAAATTAACGAAAGAATGTCTTCAGATGGCTCTTATTTATCTGTTAAATGAAAAACCCATTGAAAAGATCACTATCACGGAGTTGGTAAAGCGCTCTGGCGTTTCCAGAACCGCCTTTTACCGAAATTATTCCTCGAAGGAAGATATTATAATAGAAATGGAAGAACAGATCTGTCAAGCTATCTCAGAATCTTTGTCAAGCCCGGATTATCAAAACAACCTGCGGCAATGGTTTCTGGACTGCTTTCAGACCGTCAAGGACAACGCCTCACTATTTCAATTGTTTCTTCAAACTACCATCGCACAGGAAACACTCAAGGCTCTTAATTCTATATTAGAAAGCTTCCATCAACCTCATACCATTAAGGAGCATTATCAGCTATTGGCGATAGAAGGGGCCTTTTCCTCCATCCTCACGGACTGGTTTAAAAATGGAATGAAGGAGGAGGTTGATTTTATGGCAGATATCTGCGCCTCTCTTATGCACGGCAAAACACTACAAAGCCTAACCAAATCATAACAAAAGGAGAGCCCCATGACAACTCAACAAAAATCACTGTTTTACCGCTGCTACTACGGTTTTTTTATCAATGGTATGGTCGTCCTTTTAATCGGCGCCATTCTTCCTCATCTGATTCAAGCCGCCGGCTTAAGCTATGGCATGGCAGGAGGTCTTCTCTCCTCCATGGCAATAGGAAATTTATGTGCAAGTTTTTTGTATCCTGCCCTATCGGAGCGAGTAGGAAGAAAAAGAACCGTCGTACTTCTGGCAGCATTTTTCCCCATCTGCCTGATGGCAATCACATTTCTGCCCCCGGTTCCTGTATTATATCTATGTTTTTTTCTGATGGGAATCGGCAGAGGTACCGTAAGCATTTTTAATAACAGCATCATTAACGACTATGGGGACGGCACGCCCGCCGCTCTAAATATCCTGCACACTTTCTTTGCACTGGGGGCTTTTCTCGCGCCATTTCTAACCTCCAGCATGATTGCATTATCTTTTAGTTGGCGGCAAATATTATATGTTATCCTTGTATGGTACCTCACTTCACTAATTAGTTTTGCCACCATGCCTCTAAAAGAGGATTATACATTAAAAAAATCGAAAGAGATAAAAGATGCCTCTTCCCCATCGACAACCTACCTAAAAAGTTTTCGATTTTACTGCATGGGACTGGTTTTATTTTTTTATATGGGAGTCGAAAACTGTGTCAATGGATGGTTTGTCACCTACCTTCAAGATATTGGCGTAATGAGCGACTCCTATGCGACCAATCTAGTATCCATAACATGGATTGTCATAATGATTGGAAGAATCGCCTGCGCATGGCTTTCGGGACGAATATCCAAGAAGGTGTTGCTGTTAATTCACTGTATTGGAAGTGCTATTGCACTGTTCCTTCTGATTTCCAGTCAAAATATTGTGATAATCACCATCGCCATGGTACTGATAGGCTTCTTCCTTGCCGGCATCTACCCAACCAGTATCGCGAGCGCTGGATCTTTGCTTAAGGGCACGTCCTCCGGTATGGCGATCTTAATGGCAATGTCCGCTCTGGGTGGTATTATCGCACCCCAGATTGTCGGCTGGATTGCAGATTCAGCAGGAATCGCAGGCGGCATCAGCTTTTTGGTGATAGACGCTGTTTTTATGGTGGGCTTTGCGATTCTAAATTATTGGCAGGAATATTTTGCAGGAAACCGTAAGTTAAATATCTAGATACGCAAACTGAACGATTCTTATTTGACATGTAACTTATTTCTTCTTAAAATATTTTAACGATATATATTGACAATCTTTTAACAATGTATTATAATCAGCATTGTTTCAGGATTGTCAATTTTTTGTAAGAACAATAGTTAATTATAAACAAGATTAAGGAGGAGAATTATGGAGAACAGGAAAGCAACAGTACCCGAAATTATTGATAATGTGGATGCTCTCTATGCAAGAATGGATGCTATGAAGCAGGCGCAGAGAGAATTCGCCACATTTTCACAGGAGCAGGTCGATAAGATTTTCTTTGCGGCAGCAGTAGCGGCAAACAAGCAAAGAATTCCTCTTGCAAAAATGGCTGTGAAAGAAACCGGTATGGGTGTTGTGGAAGATAAAGTGATCAAAAACCACTATGCAGCAGAATATATTTACAACGCTTACAAAGATACCAAGACTTGCGGCGTGATTGAAGAGGACAGTGCCTTTGGAATCAAAAAGGTTGCAGAACCAATCGGTCTGATTGCGGCTGTTATTCCAACTACTAATCCAACCTCCACCGCTATCTTTAAGACACTGTTGGCACTAAAGACAAGAAATGCGATTATTATATCTCCTCACCCTAGAGCAAAGGGATGTACCATCGCAGCAGCAAAAACGGTTCTTGAGGCAGCAGTGGCAGCAGGTGCGCCAGAAGGCATCATTAGCTGGATTGATGTTCCCTCCCTTGAGCTGACAAACGAGGTTATGAAAAATGCCGATATTATTCTCGCTACTGGAGGCCCCGGCATGGTAAAGGCTGCATACTCCTCTGGTAAGCCAGCGCTCGGCGTTGGTGCAGGCAATACACCCGTTATTATTGATGACACTGCGGATGTTAAGATGGCTGTCAGCTCCATCATTCATTCCAAAACTTTTGACAATGGTATGATCTGTGCTTCGGAGCAGTCTGTGACTGTGCTGGAAAAGGTTTATGATGAGGTGAAAAAGGAATTTGAGCTTCGCGGCTGCTATTTCCTCAGGCCTGCTGAAATTGAGAAGGTTCGCAAGACCATTATTATCAATGGTGCCCTCAATGCAAAAATTGTTGGACAGAGCGCGTATACCATCGCTAAGCTTGCCGGCGTAGAAGTACCAGAAAGCACAAAGATTATTATCGGCGAGGTAGAATCTGTCGATATCTCTGAGGAATTTGCTCATGAAAAGCTTTCCCCAGTTCTTGCAATGTACAAAGCAAAAACCTTTGACGAGGCAATTAAGAAAGCGGAGCAACTTGTTGCCGACGGCGGATACGGACACACTGCTTCTCTCTATATTAATGTAAATGAAAAAGAAAAGATGGCTCAACATGCAGCAGCCATGAAGACCTGTCGTATTTTGGTCAACACGCCTTCTTCTCATGGTGGTATCGGAGATCTATATAACTTTAAGCTTACTCCATCCCTCACCCTTGGATGCGGCTCATGGGGCGGTAACTCTGTATCTGAAAATGTAGGTGTAAAGCATCTGCTCAATGTTAAGACTGTAGCCGAAAGGAGAGAGAATATGCTTTGGTTCCGCGCACCTGAGAAGGTATACTTTAAGAAAGGCTGCATGCCTGTTGCATTGAATGAGTTAAGAGATGTTTTAGGAAAGAAAAGAGCTTTCCTTGTTACAGACTCCTTCTTATATATGAATGGTTATACAAAACCTATCACAGATAAATTAGATGAGCTTGGCATTGTTTACACGGTATTCTCCAATGTACAGCCCGATCCGACACTGGCTAATGCCACAGAGGGCGCGAAGGCTATGACCGCCTTCCAGCCAGACTGCATTATAGCATTAGGCGGCGGATCTGCTATGGATGCCGGAAAAATTATGTGGGTTATGTACGAACATCCTGAAGTAGATTTTCAAGATATGGCGATGCGCTTTGTAGATATCCGCAAGAGAGTGTACACCTTCCCTAAGATGGGTGAAAAAGCATACTTTGTGGCAATTCCTACTTCCTCCGGTACTGGTTCCGAGGTAACTCCGTTCGCTGTTATCACCGATCAGGAAACAGGAGTAAAATATCCGCTCGCCGATTATCAATTAATGCCAAATATGTCTATTATTGATACAGACAATATGATGAGCCAGCCAAAAGGACTTACCAGTGCATCTGGTGTTGACGTTCTTACACACGCTCTGGAGGCATATGCATCTGTTATGGCTACCGACTACACAGATGGTCTTGCGCTTAAGGCGATGAAAAATGTATTTGACTACCTTCCTATTGCATACGAGGACGGCACAAATGTGGAAGCAAGAAATAAGATGGCCGATGCTTCCTGTATGGCAGGTATGGCTTTCGCCAATGCATTTTTGGGTGTATGCCACTCTATGGCTCACAAACTTGGCGCGTTCCATCATCTTCCTCATGGTGTTGCAAATGCATTATTAATCAGCCTTGTAGTTGACTTTAACGCAAGCGAGTGCCCGCCAAAGATGGGAACCTTCTCCCAGTATCAATATCCGCACACATTGGCTCGCTATGCAGAATGTGCTCGCTTCTGTGGCATACAGGCAAAAAATGACAAAGAAGCTGTTGCAAAATTAATTGAAAAGATTGAGGATTTGAAGCAGCGCGTTGGCATTAAGAAATGTATCAAGGACTACGGCATTGATGAAAAGTATTTCCTTGACAATCTCGACGCCATGGTAGAACAGGCATTTGACGATCAATGCACGGGGGCAAACCCAAGATATCCACTGATGAGCGAAATTAAAGATATGTACCTGAAAGCATATTACGGTAAATAATTTAATAAAAAAATAGATATAACATACATCCCCCTGACATAACAGTTCGTTATCTCAGGGGGATGTATCTGTTTTTTGTTTTCTTTTATTATAAACTAATGGTGTGGTAATAAACTACTTTCTATTTGGCTTTCTTTTGATTCTCAACAGTCTAATAAAATCATCAAACAACGTAGTATCTATTGGCTCAAACATCAGCCATTTCCCATCATGATATGTTTTCGTTTCATCATAAATCTTTTGAACTTCATTTGAATAACTATCTCTATCTGACTCAAATTTTAATCTTTCGTCTTTCCCTAAAATAATCATAAATCCCACACCATGTTCTCTTGCATATAGTGCACATAACGTTTTGCCGCCCCGACGATATTTATATTCATATTTCCATGCTTTACCGCCTCTATTCCATAAACAATCCATGTCATATCTTTCCTCAATAATAGCATCTAATTTAAGCCAAATATCATATAATGATTCTCCGACTAAATTTCTCATCTCTTCTGCACTAGGTATTATATCAAGCATAGCAGCCTCCTATGTAAATACGATTTGCCGTTTCTATTATAATCTATCCTTTTCCCTTGTAATAGGATAAACGTTTATATTTCTTATTGGAATTTTTGTTACTTTTTCGCTTTAAGAAACAACCCTTTATCTTTTCTATACGCTTGTACCAACTTAAACCCAGAATGATAAAAGATTGTCTCTAGCTCTTTCTTGTTGTATATCCTCACATCTCCACTTTTTGAAAAAGAAAACCAAAATTTATTTGCAAAAAATCTTATTATTGATCCAAAATTCGGTTCCGCTATATACACTGTACCACTTTTCTTTAAAACCCTCTTACATTCATTTACAAAGCCTTGAGGATTATCAAAATGATGAAATGCACAGCACACAGTTATAATATCAATACTTTCATCACTCCATTCAAGTGGATAACATGGCGTTGCCTCAAAATTCATCTTAGGATAACGCATTTTTGCCGCATGAATCATATTCTCTGATACATCGATTCCATATGCTTGAATTTTTGCTTTTTTTGATAATTCCCTTAATAGAGTTCCGTTTCCGCATGCAACGTCGAGAACGACATTCCCATCACTCAAATCTATTGTATTAGATAGTTCTTTAATATGAAATCTGGTATATTGTCCTTCTCTCGATCTATCATATTCAAATGCTTTTTTATTGTACGTAATTCTTGATTCCTCTGTTTTCCTGCTCATATCATTTTCCCTAATCCTGATTGACATATTAACGTGATAAAAATATACTACATCCACCTGCTTCCTGTACGCCAATACGAGTGCTTGATCTGCGACATACGCACATCACTATTTTTTGTTGTTTGTCTACCTTTTTACACTACTTTTTCTAATGTTTTTACGATATTTACATTATTTTTCTTGTGTTTACAGTTCAAATCATATCCAAATTACAGTAAAATATGGTTTTGTAGTCAGCTTCATATAGGCGGATAGCTTTTTGCGAAAATCATGTATTTCTTTTTATAATATGGCATCCCGGCTTTTTTTAATTATTCAATAATCGTAACCATACAACCAGAACCAACTGTTCTACCACCCTCACGTTGCTACGATGCGTTTGTTTATATTGCAAACCATGATAAAATGTGGCTTTTTTATCTGATATTGCTTCTAAAATCGGCTGATTTTTTTGAGAATTAGAAATTTTAGAAGCATTTTAGAAGCACGAGCTTGGATATGATGTGTAAAATTTCAGTGAAATTCACTCCAATCTATATCGCCAGCCGTTGGCTGGCGAATTGCTATCAGCAT
>CAMWWW010000018.1 GCA_947178015.1 uncultured Clostridia bacterium | reverse complement strand
ACTAACCTCCCTTATGGGTTCCTAATTACTTTTTCTTATTTGCAACAGTTTTCTTAGGGCCTTTTCTTGTTCTTGCATTGGTCTTTGTCTTCTGACCGCGGACAGGAAGTCCCTTTCTGTGACGAATCCCTCTGTAGCATCCGATCTCCTGAAGTCTCTTGATATTCATAGCGATCTCTCTTCTCAGATCACCCTCTACCACCTGTGTCTCGTCGATCACGGAGCTGATCCTTTTTACCTCGTCGTCTGTCAGATCTCTGACGCGGGTATCCGGGCTTACTTTTGCTTCCTTAAGGATACGGTTCGAGCTTGCTCTTCCAATGCCATAGATATAAGTTAATCCGATTTCTACACGTTTTTCTCTTGGCAAATCTACACCAGAAATACGAGCCATGTGTGTACCTCCATCTTTCTTTTCAATATATCTCCATATATACCTGAATGTGCCGCCTGCATCGGTATGTCTGCAAACCGCACTGCGGCAAGCATGACTACACGCAGCCCGTTTTTTCAAACGTCGAAATGTTGTGCGCCTCATCTGCTTACCTGAATATTTTTTATTTCATAGCAATGAACAACTTACCCTAGTGGTTCCTCATTCATCGCTGCAGCCGCATACTAATTTTGACACAATCCAGACAGATTAACCCTGTCTCTGCTTGTGCTTCGGATTCTCACAGATTACTCTGATGCTTCCTTTTCTCTTAATAATTTTGCATTTTTCGCAAATAGGCTTTACTGACGATCTAACCTTCACAGAAAAAACCTCCCTTCCAAAAAAGTCCAATTATGATTATAGCACCAACCTTTAAAGATGGCAAGCACTTTTTTCCTAACTTCTCCCTATCTTTTCCGCTGTCCTTATTTATCTCTCCAAATAATTCTTCCCTTGGACAAATCATATGGGGACAGCTCAATCGTCACCTTATCCCCCGGCAGGATACGGATATAATTCATGCGCAGCTTACCGCTGATATGGGCAAGCACCTGATGCCCATTTTCCAGCCGCACCTGAAACATGGCATTGGGCAGTTTCTCAATCACTGTTCCTTCTATTTCTATTACATCTGCTTTTGACATTATTCACCTCATTCCTGCGCTGCTTTTGCGCAAAACAGTTTAATGGCTCTCTTTATCTCTTCATTCCGCTTCATTTCCGGCGCCGGCTCATCCTTCTTATCTGTATTATAGTAAATTGGCTGAATATGCTTCTTATTCTTGCGCTTTGGCTTCTCCAGAGTCCTCTCTTTCCCGTCCGCCAAATATACATATTCAGATTCCTCTCTCACTATTACAAAAAACTGATCCTTGTCATGTCCGGCAATGGATTTTGCCAGATTTCCCACTTGATATAAATTCATCTGCATATTACTCCATTGACAGGATTTCTGGTTCACCCTTGGTAATCAGAACGGTATTCTCATAATGTGCAGATAGAGAGCCATCCCTTGTCACCACAGTCCAGTCATCCCTCAGCCATTCCACCTGCCATGCTCCCATATTAATCATCGGCTCTATCGCCAAGGTCATGCCAGCCTGAAGCTTCAGGCCTCTGCCGCGCTGTGCAAAATTCGGAACCTGAGGGTCTTCGTGCAAACGTCTTCCTATTCCATGCCCCACCAGATCACGCACTACACCATATCCAAACCTTCCGGCATAGCTTCCGATTGTATTTGATATTTCATGAAGATGACAGCCCTCTCTCGCATACCGAATTCCCTCAAAGAAGCTCTGTTTCGTCACCTCGATAAGCTGACGCGCCTCCTTTGAGATCTCTCCAACCGCATGCGTTCTCGCTGCATCCGAATGATATCCCTTGTAGATCACACCTGCGTCCAAGCTCACAATATCGCCCTCTTTTAAAATTCTCTTCTTAGATGGAATTCCGTGAACGACCTCATCATTTACTGAGATACAGATGGATGCTGGATATCCATTATAATTAAGGAACGATGGAATACACTGGTAGCTTCTGATAATCTCCTCGCCGATCTTGTTGATCTTCCATGTGGAGATCCCCGGCTCGATCACATTTCTAAGCTCTTTATGCGTTATGGCAAGAATTCTGCCTGCCTCCCTCATCAGCTCCAGCTCCTGTTCCGATTTAATTGATACTGCCATTTTTATACCCCTGCATATCGCAAGCTCTGCATACTACAGCCGCCCGCATGCTGTCTGTATGAAACTATGCCTCCAAAATAGCCTGAATATCCTTAAATACCTCTTTCATATCTTTTGTTCCATCCACGGACTTTAGAATATTCTTGCCGGCATAATAATCGATCAGCGGCTGTGTCTGCTCGTGATAGACCATAAGACGTTTTTTCACCGTCTCAGGCTTATCGTCATCTCTCAGAATCAGCTCCTTGCCGCACCTATCACAGATCCCTTCCGTCTTTGTGGGAGCAAATTCTATATGATACGTAGCTCCGCAGGAAACACACGCCCTTCTCCCCGACATACGGTTTATTATGCTGTCATCCGGCACATCCACATTAATGGCATAATCAATGCTGTCCCCCATCTCGCTAAGCGCCTTATCAAGCACTTCCGCCTGTGGTATCGTTCTGGGAAACCCATCGAGCACATAGCCATTTTCACAATCCTTGGCAGCCACTCTGTCAAGCAGTATTTTTACAGTTAGCTCATCGGGAACCAAAGCACCCTGATCCATATATTTCTTTGCTTCCATGCCGAGCTCTGTTCCATTCTTAATATTGGCGCGGAATATATCTCCTGTGGAAATATGTGGGATCTTCCATTTGTCCGCTATCCTTTTCGCCTGAGTTCCTTTTCCTGCCCCCGGAGCACCTAACATAATAATCTTCATAAAATACCTCCCAATAATGAAACACAACAGCAGACGGGATCTCCCGCCTGCGTAGTTCGACCAGCTCTATGCGGCCACTGTACTAATCGTTCAGGAAGCCCTTGTAATAACGGACAAGCATCTGTGATTCAATCTGCTTTAATGTCTCTAATATAACTCCCACGATAATAATTAAGGAAGTACCCCCAAAGGAAACATTTGCCTTGAACACACCAGAAACGATAATTGGGACAATCGCCACAAACAGCAAACCCGCCGCGCCGATAAATATCACGTAATTTAGTATTTTGGTCAGATAATCTGCCGTCGGCTTTCCCGGACGAATACCGGGCACGAAGCCGCCCTGCTTCTTGATATTATTCGCCACCTCAATCGGGTTAAAGGTGATCGAGGTATAAAAATAAGCAAAAAATACCACTAATACAATATATATCAACAATCCAATGGAATACCACGGTCTTGACGGATCACACCAGTTGGACTGATTTAGTGTATTGATAATCTTTCCTCCGATAGACTCAGCGTTGATCGAAAAGAAACGGCTGATAACAACCGGCATGGAAAACAAAGAACCTGCAAAGATAATTGGCATAACGCCCGCTGTGTTGACCTTGAGCGGAATATGCGTGGACTGTCCACCCACCAGCTTCTTTCCCTGCGTCTTTTTTGCGTACTGCACTGCTATTCTTCTCTCGCCGCCCTGAAGCATCACGACAAACGCGATCACTCCGATAATAACAGCAGCTATAATCAGCACTGCAAGTCCTGCCACTGCCACAGATTTTCCCTTCATAAATCTCTCATAGAGTGTGACAAAATCACTTGGAATACGTGCGACAATGTTAAATAACAAAATCATGGAAATACCATTTCCGACACCCTTTTCTGTGATGCGCTCGCCCATCCACATAAGAAATGCAGAGCCAGCTGTCAGGGTGACAACTACCACAGCAACAGAACCAACATGAAAGCTTGTCAATATTCCCTGCGTGCCAAATCCAATCGCCATAGCAGTACTTTCAATTAAAGCAAGAGCAACTGTGACATAGCGGGTATATTCCGCAAGCTTTTTTCTCCCGTCCTCTCCATCCTTCTGCATCTCCTCCAACTTTGGAATCGCTATAGTCAAAAGTTGAATAATAATGGAGGATGTGATATATGGGGTGATGCTAAGTGCAAAGATGGACATATTCGTAAAAGAACCACCGGTGATTGCATCAAAAAAACTGAATGCATCACCAATCTGGTTCTGAAAAAATGACTTTATCATTGCACTGTTTACTCCGGGCACCGGAATCGCGCAACCGATTCTCACTACGACTAACATAAAAAACGTATAGATCAGTTTTGTCCTGATATCCTTGATTTTTAATGCATTTCGAAGTGTTTTTAGCATTAAATCACCTCGCAGGTTCCACCAAGAGCTTCAATCTTTTCCTTTGCGCCTGCACTAAATGCATTTGCCTTTACAGTGAGCTTCTTAGTAAGTGCTCCATCTCCAAGAATCTTAACTCCATCCTTTGGATTTCTCACAATCCCTTTCTCTATTAATGTCTCTACACTAACTACCGCGTCATTCTCAAATACTTCCAGACGATCTACATTCACGCCGACGATATCAAGGGAATGTCTATTTTTAAAACCTCTCTTCGGAATTCTTCTGTAAAGCGGAAGCTGACCACCCTCAAATCCCGGTCTTGGCGCTCCAGAACGTGCCTTCTGACCCTTATGACCCTTGCCGGCTGTCTTGCCGTTTCCAGAACCATGACCACGGCCTTTTCTGAAATTATTGCTGTGCTTAGAACCCTTTGCAGGTCTTATATCTGATAAATTCATCTTAGCACCTCCTTATCTATAACTAGATTTCCTCTACCTTAACTAAATGTCTCACTTGCTGTACCATACCTCTGACTGCCGCGTTATCAGGCATCTCAACTGTCTTATTAAGCTTTCTCAAGCCCAATGCCTCCACAGTCGCTTTATGCTTGGGGATAGCACCGATAGGAGATTTCACCAATGTTATCTTTAACTTCTCTGCCATCTTCTTTTCCTCCTGTTAGCCCAAGATTTCTTCCACAGATTTTCCGCGAAGCTTTGCTACCTGTTCAGGAGTCTTTAACTGTGACAGCCCCTGAATCGTCGCAAGAACTACATTCTGCTTATTGTTGGAGCCTAAGCACTTGGTACGGATGTTCTTGATGCCTGCAAGCTCCAGAACGGAACGAGCCGGACCTCCAGCGATAATACCAGTACCACTTGGTGCCTTCTTTAACAGCACGCTTGCACTTCCAAATTTACCAATAAAATCATGCGGAATACTTCCATTTTCCTCAACCGGCACTGAGACAAGCTTCTTCATGGCATCCTCTTTTCCCTTGCGGATTGCCTCAGGAATTTCAGTTGCCTTGCCAAGTCCTGCTCCTACATGCCCATTGCCATCACCTACAACTACCAGAGCTGCAAAGCGGAAGTTACGTCCACCCTTGACAACCTTAGTAACACGCTTGATTGACACTACTTTTTCTGTTAATTCTAATTGACTAGCATCAACGATTGTACGCTTCATGTGTGTTTTCCTCCCTGATTAGAATTGCAGTCCGGCTTCGCGCGCCGCATCTGCCAATGCCTGAACTTTTCCATGATATATAAAACCGCCTCTGTCAAAGACAACTGTCGTGATTCCCTTCTCCAGTGCCTTCTTTGCAATCGCGGTTCCAACAGCCGCTGCTGCTGTAACATTATCTGTGCGCTCTAAATCAGCCTTGATATCCTTCTCCAAAGTAGAAGCAGCTACAAGAGTATTTCCTGCTATATCGTCAATGATCTGCGCATACATATGGTTATTGCTTCTGAACACGGCCAGACGTGGTCTCTCAGGAGTACCTGCAAAGCGATTGCGGATTCTTCTGTGCTTGTTTTCACGAACCTTAGCTCTTGATACTTTACTAATCATCTTTGTCTCTCCTTCTATCTATTATTTCTTTCCAGTCTTACCTGCCTTGCGCCTGATCGTCTCACTTTCATACTTAATGCCCTTGCCCTTATATGGTTCAGGCTTTCTAAGTTCTCTTAACTCAGCCGCAAATTGTCCAACCTTCTCTTTATCGATGCCGATAACGGTTATCTTATTCTGTCCCTCTACCTCTGTGGTAAGACCTTCTGGGTCCTCCACCTCTACCGGATGGGAAAAGCCGAGAGAAAATACCAGCTTCTTGCCCTGCTTCTGCACCCTGTAGCCGACACCGTTGATTTCCAGCACCTTCTTAAAGCCCTCTGTCACACCTGTCACCATATTGGCGATCAGAGTTCTTGTCAAACCATGTAAGGACTTCATCTTCTTTAAATCATTTGGTCTGGATACGACAATCTGCGCACCTTCCACCTTTATATCCATCTCTGCCGGAAGTACTCTCTCCAGAGTGCCCTTCGGCCCTTTTACAGTCACCTTATTATTTTCTGCCACATCCACAGTTACACCCGCGGGAATGGCGATAGGCATTCTTCCTATACGTGACATGCCGCTACCTCCTAAATTTTTTACCAGATGAATGCGAGCACTTCTCCGCCAACATTCCGTTTACGAGCTTCTTTATCTGTAATCACACCCTGATTTGTGGAAATAATCGCAATACCAAGACCGCCTAATACCTTAGGAAGCTCATCCTTACCCGCATATACACGAAGTCCCGGCTTAGAGATTCTCTTCAGTCCTGTGATAATCTTCTCATTCTTGTCCTGACCATATTTTAAGGAAACACGGATGGTCTTAAAGTTTCCGTCTTCCACTACTTCATACTTTTTAATGTAGCCTTCATTGAAAAGGATCTCAGCAATCGCCAATTTCATCTTGGATGCAGGAATATCTACTGTATCATGTTTTGCAGTGTTTGCATTACGGATTCTTGTCAGCATATCTGCAATTGGATCATTCATTGTCATTTTTTTGTTGCCTCCTTCTTTGCAATCTCATCCTTACAGCCTACCAGCTTGCCTTCTTAACGCCCGGTATCTGTCCTTTATATGCTAATTCACGGAAGCAAATTCTGCAGATTCCGTATTTTCTTAAGTAAGCATGTGGACGTCCACAAATTCTGCAACGGGTATATTCTCTGGTAGAGAACTTTGGTTTACGCTGCTGCTTTACCTTCATTGAAGTTTTAGCCATGGAATTTTCCTCCTAACCTATTTTTGAAATGGCATATTGAATAATGTCAAAAGTTCACGGGCTTCTTCATCTGTCTTTGCGGTAGTGACAAAAATAATGTCCATACCTCTCACCTTGTCGACCTTATCATACTCGATTTCAGGGAAAATTAACTGTTCCTTAATTCCAAGAGCGTAGTTTCCTCTTCCGTCAAAGGAATTGGCGCTGACACCTCTGAAGTCACGGACACGAGGCAATGCCAGATTGACAAGCCGATCCAAAAACTCGTACATTTTCTCGCCCCTCAGAGTCACCTTACAGCCGATAGGCATCCCGGCTCTGATCTTAAAGTTCGCCACCGAATTCTTTGCTTTGGTAAGTACCGCCTTCTGTCCTGCGATTGTTTCCAGATCTTTAACAGCAGAATCCAGAATCTTTGCATTTTCCTTCGCTTCACCGACGCCCATATTAATTACGATCTTCTCAAGCTTCGGAACTTCCATAATATTTTTATATCCAAACTTCTTCGTCATAGCAGCAACGATCTCGTTCTTATACATCTCTTTATATCTACTCAACTTTTTAGGCCTCCTCTCTCAGAATTAATCGATTACTTCGCCTGTTGACCTAGCTACACGCACCTTCTTGTCGCCCTGCATGGTGTGGCCAATTCTCGTAGGCTTGCCCTTATGGACATACATAAGATTAGAGAGATCGATGGGACTCTCCTGATGAATAATACCGCCGTTCTGATTCGCAGCACTTGGCTTTGTATGCTTTGTCATCATGTTCGCACCCTCGACCAAAGCGGTGTTATTCTTTGTATTAATGGAAATAATCTTTCCTTCCTTGCCTTTATCTTTACCTGTGATGATCCTTACCAGATCACCCTTCTTTAACTTTGACACAGTTGACACCTCCCTATAATACTTCTGGTGCTAATGAGACAATTTTCATAAATTGCTTCTCTCTCAGCTCTCTTGCTACCGGCCCAAAGATACGTGTTCCTCTCGGATTCTTATCCTCTTTAATAATAACGGCAGCGTTCTCATCGAACCTGATGTAAGAGCCATCCTTGCGGCGTGTCTTATTTACCGTGCGGACAACTACCGCCTTCACTACATCGCCCTTCTTTACAACACCACCTGGTGTTGCATCTTTAACGGTAGCAACGATAATATCGCCGATGGCAGCGTATCTTCTCGTAGAACCGCCCATAACGCGGATACAAAGCAATTCCTTAGCACCTGTATTATCAGCAACCTTAAGTCTGGTTTCCTGTTGAATCATGCTAATATACCTCCTTTATTTCCCGTCATCAGCCTACGCCGATGACATTGTACAGATAATTTCTACCTTGCCTTCTCCATAATTTCCACAAGTCTCCATCTCTTATCCTTGGATAAAGGTCTTGTCTCCATCACTTTCACTGTATCTCCAATGTTACACTCATTGTATTCGTCATGAGCCTTCAACTTATAAGTTCTCTTAACGATCTTTCCATATAAAGGATGCTTTACATGGTCTTCGATAGCAACCACGATTGTTTTCTGCATTTTATTACTTACAACTTTTCCCACACGGGTCTTTCTAAGATTTCTTTCCACAACAAATTCCTCCTTCCTAAAAGAGTGATTATTCAGCAACTCTTGCCTTCTCAGCAATGATTGTCTGAATTCTAGCTATATTTTTACGAACGTCTTTAATCCTGCTTGTGTTATCCAACTGATTTGTTGCGTTCTGGAATCTCAAATTGAAAAGCTCCTTCTTAGCAGCTACTAATTCATCATTTAATTCTGCAGCGGACTTCGCCCTTAAATCTTCTACATACTTATTAATTTTCACTGTTATCACCGCCTTCTACATCCGCACGGGAAATTACTTTACACTTGCATGGTAATTTGTGCATGGCAAGACGCAACGCTTCCTTTGCAACCTCTTCCGGTACGCCGGAGATTTCAAACATTACACGTCCTGGTTTAACAACTGCAACCCAATATTCTAAAGCGCCCTTTCCAGAACCCATACGGGTTTCAGCAGGCTTCGCCGTAACTGGCTTATCAGGGAATATCTTAATCCAGACCTTACCGCCACGCTTGATATAACGGGTCATAGCGATACGGGCAGCCTCAATCTGGTTAGACTTAATCCAGCATGGCTCAGTAGCAATAAGTCCATATTCACCACTCGTAATTGTATTACCTCTCATAGCCTTTCCAGCCATGGAACCACGAAACTGCTTACGATGTTTCACTCTCTTCGGCATTAACATTATTTATCGCTCCCTTCCTTTGCCTGTTTTACCGGAAGTACTTCACCCTTATAAATCCAAGCCTTCACACCCACCTTACCATAGGTCGTGTCAGCCTCTGCAAATCCATAATCAATATCCGCACGAAGTGTCTGTAACGGAATAGTACCTTCACTGTAGAACTCTGTTCTTGCCATATCTGCACCGCCCAAACGTCCAGATACCGATGTCTTAACTCCCTTAGCGCCCGCCTTCATCGTTCTCGCCATTGTAGACTTCATGGCACGGCGGAAGGAAATACGATTCTCTAACTGCTGTGCAATACTCTCTGCAACCAACTGCGCATCTCTGTCTGGTCTCTTGATCTCCTTGATATCAACAACCAGCTTCTTATCCGTAAACTTCTGCACCTCAGTCTTAAGCTTCTCAATCTCAGCTCCGCCCTTTCCGATCACAAGTCCCGGCTTCGCTGTGTGAATAATAATCTTTAATCTATCCGATGCCCGCTCTATCTCAATTCTGGAAATACCTGCATTATATAATTTCTTCTTAAGGTATGTCCTGATATTGTAGTCTTCCACTAAATTATCTGCAAAATCAGCTTCTGCATACCATTTTGAATCCCAATCCTTAATAATGCCGACTCTCAAGCCATGAGGATTAACCTTCTGTCCCATTTTATTCTCCTTTCCTGCAGTCCACCTTGTGGGACGCTGTTATCTTTCATCAAGCACAATTGTAATATGGCTCATTCTCTTCTCTATTCTGTAAGCCCTGCCCTGCGCCCTTGGCTTGATTCTCTTCATAATCGGTCCCTTGTTCGCATAACACTCTGCCACATATAATCTGGAAACATCCATACCATTGTTGTTCTCTGCGTTTGCAATGGCGGATTCCAATAACTTCTTAATCAATTCAGAAGCATATCTTGTATTATAAGAAACAATAGCAAGAGCAGTCTGCACATCCTTGCCGCGGATCGCATCCAGCACAAAGCATGCTTTCTGAACGGAAACTCTTGCAAAGGACAGCTTTGCTGATGGTCTTGTGTCCTTATTCGCATTTCTTTCTCTCTTAATCTGGGATCTATGTCCTTTTGCCATGGATAAAACCTCCTTTCAACTGTCCTTTATTAACGAGACTTGCTCTTCTTTTCGTCTTTTCCATGTCCTCTATAGGTTCTTGTCGCAACAAATTCGCCGAGCTTATGCCCAACCATATCCTCTGTCACATATACCGGCACATGCTTTCTGCCATCATGGACAGCGATGGTATGGCCGACAAAGGTCGGGAAAATGGTAGAACGGCGGGACCAAGTCTTAATAACCTGCTTCTGTCCTGCTTCATTCATTGCATTTATTTTCTTCAATAAATGTTCATCTGCAAATGGTCCTTTTTTTAATGAACGAGCCATGGGTATATCCTCCTTTACTTAATAGCCTTTCCGTCTCTTCTTCTTACAATCATTTTGTTAGAGCTCTTTTTGGTCTTTCTTGTCTTCAAACCAAGAGCCGGTTTACCCCACGGTGTAACAGGGCCGGAACGTCCAATACCTGTTTTACCCTCGCCACCGCCGTGTGGATGGTCATTCGGGTTCATAACAGAACCACGGACAGTAGGTCTGATACCCATATGGCGCTTGCGTCCTGCTTTACCAATATTTACAAGGTCATGCTCAATATTTCCAACCTGACCGATAGTAGCCCTGCACTCGATCGGAACCATTCTCATCTCGCCGGAAGGAAGACGAAGTGTTGCATACTTACCCTCTTTCGCCATAAGCTGTGCAGAGTTGCCTGCTGCGCGGACCATCTGTCCACCCCTGCCCGGAAACATCTCCACATTATGCACTTCTGTACCTACTGGAATAGTAGATAAAGGCAGGCAGTTTCCAATGCGGATCTCCGCCTGAGGGCCGCTCATAACCTTCATGCCGTCCGTCAGTCCGTTTGGTGCGAGAATATATGCCTTCTCACCATCTGCGTAGCAGATCAAAGCAATATTTGCTGTTCTGTTTGGATCGTACTCAATGCCGATTACCGTAGCAGGTATGCCATCCTTTTTATTTCTCTTAAAATCTATTATTCTGTATTTTCTCTTAGAACCGCCTCCACGGTGTCTTACCGTGATCTTACCCTGATTGTTGCGGCCGGAATTCTTCTGCAGAGAAACGAGCAGAGACTTTTCGGGAGCATCCTTGGTGATCTCCTTCTTGTCCAGTCCAGTCATATTTCTTCTGGAAGGTGTATATGGGTTGTAGGTTTTAATTCCCACGATTGTCACTCCTTTCAACTTTTCAAACGCATCCTAGCGTTTCCTGTTTTTATCATCTATGAGTGCTGATAGTGTTCCAGCACTCCCTGTCGCTCTTCCTTCTTACAGGCCTGCGAATACCTCGATATCCTTGCTCTCCTCTGTCAGCTTGACAATCGCCTTCTTTGTCTTCGCTGTCCTTCCGACAATAGCGCCTCTTCTGCGCTTCTTGCCATCCTGATTTATGGTGTTGACTCTCTCCACCTTCGTTCCTGAGAACATCTTCTCCACAGCATCCTTTATCTGAATCTTGGTTGCATCGGGATGTACCAAAAAGGTATATTCCTTATTTCCCATCATATTCATACTCTTCTCTGTGATAACCGGCTTGAGAATAATATCATAATATTTTAAATCTGCCATTATGCGTACACCTCCTCGATTGCCAAGACAGCTTCCTTTGTAACAATCATTGTATTGTACTTAAGGATGTCATATACATTGATTGTATTTACCAGTGCTGTATGCACGCCGGGAATATTTCTTGCGGACAGGATCACGTTGTCATTCTTTTCTCCCATCACAACCAGCGCCTTATTTACCTTCAGGTTCTGAAGAACCGTCTGGAATTTCTTTGTCTTAATCTCATCCAACTTCAGCTCATCTAAAACGATAAACTTATTCTCTGCCACTCTGGATGCCATAGCACTCTTGAGAGCAGCCCTCTTTTCTTTCTTATTCAATTTAATAGAATAATCTCTTGGCTTCGGAGCAAATACAACGCCGCCGCCCGTCCACTGTGGTGCTCTTGTGGAACCTTGTCTTGCATGACCAGTTCCCTTCTGTCTCCAAGGCTTTCTTCCGCCGCCTCTGACCTCAGAACGAGTCTTTGCACTCTGTGTGCCCTGACGCTTATTTGCGAGCTGGCTGACAACCGCTTTGTGCATCAGATGCTCATTGATCTCCACGCCGAACACTGCATCATTTAACTCGATCTCACCAACCTGATTACCTTCCATATTGTAAACAGATACCTTTGACATCTGTGTGTTCCTCCTTCCTTCTGTAAAGCCTTATACCGTCGCCTTTACAGTTTCTTTCAACGTTACCAAGCATTTCTTAGGTCCGGGCACTGCACCCTTTACCAAGATTACATTGTTTTCTACATCTACCTTGACAACCTCAAGGTTCTGAATGGTCACTTTCTTGCATCCCATATGTCCGGGCATCCCTTTTCCTTTAAATACACGGCCGGGCGTGGTAGCAGAGCCATTCGATCCCTGATGGCGGTGGAATTTGGAACCATGAGCCATAGGTCCTCTGTGCTGTCCATATCTCTTAATAGCACCCTGAAATCCTTTTCCCTTGGAAATTGCACTTGCGTCAATCTTATCGCCCTCTTTAAAGATATCCGCCTTGATCTCCTGCTTTACCTCATACTCAGCAGCATTGTCAAACTTAAACTCTCTCAGATATCTCTTATAAGAAACGCCTGCCTTGTCAAAGTGTCCTTTTTGCGGCTTGTTTACCAATTTCTCTCTCTTGTCAACAAAGCCAACCTGAACTGCATCATAACCATCGTTTGCCACTGTCTTAACCTGTGTCACTACGCAGGGACCAGCCTGAAGTACAGTAACTGGAATCAGTGCGCCTGTCTCATTGAAGATTTGAGTCATTCCGACTTTTGTCGCTAAAATCGCTTTCTTCATTTTCTACCTCCTGTTTCATCTACAGCGGATTACAGCTTCTCTGTAATCATCCTAGAACAGTTGAGATATCTCTATATCTAAACCCTTCCGGATTACTTGCATGTTTGTTTACTTCATTTTAATGTCGATATATACACCTGCTGGCATCTCTAATCTGGACAGAGCATCCACCGTCTTCTGTGTTGGTGTGATAATATCGATAAGTCTCTTATGAGTCCTCTGCTCGAACTGCTCTCTGGAATCTTTGTACTTGTGTACAGCCCGAAGGATGGTGACAACCTCCTTCTTCGTAGGTAACGGTACGGGTCCGCTTACCTGTGATCCTGTCTTTTTCACAGTGTCGATAATTTTTCCGGCTGACTGATCAATCAGTTTGTGATCGTATGCCTTCAATGTGATTCTCATTACTTGACTTGCCATAAAAAAAGCCGCCTCCTTTTCGCACTTTACATCAGTACGACAAGCGGTGACTGTACACTATTCCGTGCGTATCATGGTATCTCATACCAGCAGCTCGGCTATTTCTACTTTGTAGATATTCGTACAGTGACTTGTCGCCAGTTTTCTAACTTGACATTCGCTCCACGGAAAACCTGCTTTATAACAAGCAGCAACCTCACGCTTCACAGCTATCATGCCACAGCAGATTTAATTATACACGATATGTGGGAAAAAGCAAGTACTTTTTTCCATTATTTTTGTTTGGCGATATTTTTGTTATGATATATAACTATATTTGTTTACCAATTTTGAAAAAATAAAATTTTTAACAGGAAAAAGTATAGATTTATGTAAAGGTGGTTCCTATAATCATTTTCGAGAATGATCCGCATAGCCATCCCTGCTATTTCCTCCGTCACCCCGCTCTCGCTTAGTGAAAAACGTAGCGGACACTAAGCTCGTAAAATACCTCGCTAAGTGCCGACGTTTTTCAATAGGTTCCTTGAGGAAAATAGCAGGACTGGCTATGCTGCTTTTTATTCGTATTCCAGACACGTTCGCTTTCTGCCCATTCTTGTAATCTTACTTATATTGCTGAACATAGTTATATTCTTTGATTTTTCTAATTATTATATTGTTAATTAAAATTAGAGAAGAAAAACAGCGTACCTAGCATACTCAAAAAATAGCACAAAGAACTGTCTATAGTCCTCAAGGTGCATAATGAATTATGTGGTACGATTCAGCGAGGTTTCTTACGAGCTTAGCGTCCGCTATGTTTTTCACTGAGCGAGAGCGGGGCGACAGAGGACTATAGGCTGTTCTCTGTGCGAGACATTCTCAAAAATGACTATACAAAAGTTTATGAAAAAGTATACTTCGTCAAAAAAGTTGTAAACTGGTGTGTAATATTAAAATACGTAGAATAACAACGTGTGTAGAATACAGAGCAAAAGCAGCATAGCCAGCGCAGCTATTTTCCTCAAGGAACCTATTGAAAAACGTCGGCGCTTAGCGAGGTAGTTCA
>CAMWWW010000017.1 GCA_947178015.1 uncultured Clostridia bacterium | reverse complement strand
AAATTCTTGGAAGCACCAAGCTGTCCAGCCACCTGTACCATTCCATCCTTATTTGGCGTAAACTGAATTAAGGCTCCTGTTCCATCCTTAATACTAGGATTGGTTCCATTTGTGGCATATCCTTCTACTTTTTCTGTTGAATTTGACAATGTCGTACTCCCTGTCGTATACGTCATTGCAGTACCTACTGTGATCATTCCATCCATATAGGTCTTTCCAACATCCAAACCACCTGTCAAATCAAGCTCTACGGTTTCCCTTGCTGCTCGTGCTCCCTCTGCCGCAAGACTGATTCCTGAATCAAAATATCCTTTAAATACATAGGAGAACAAATAAACCTTCATGTCTGACTTCTCTGCGCCAATATAATAGGTTTCTCCTGCCTTTACCGCAAATTTGTCAAACAAGACATTATCGGTCTCTTCTTTGATATTCTTATAATCAAATACCACCTTCACTGCACTTCCGCTGACTGCAGATACCTCGGTTACCTGTGCAATCTGGAACGTATCTCCTGCCTCAAGCTGTCCAGCCACCTGAAGTGTTCCATCATACTCTGGTGTAAAACGGATGCCTGTCTCTGTTATGTCCTCCTCTACTGGACCTGTTTTTCCCTGAACATATCCAGAAACTGTCACATCTGCATTTGACATTGCAGCTTCCTCACTGGTATAGGCCATCTCCTTGCCCACGCTCACCATGTCGTACATGTAAGTTTCCCCAGTACTCAGCCCTTGAGTCAAATCAAGCTCCAATGCAATCTCCTGAAGAATTACATTGTCCGATTTACCCCCCCCCCGGCTGATTTACGAAGCCCATGTCCGCATACAGCGGATTTGCACTGGAACACACCATAACCACTGCCATAGCAGCCGCCAATGCTTTCTTGAACTTCCTTATGGTTCGTTTTACCATAACATCCTCTCCTCCTTTTCTTAAATCTTATGGGAAATGTTACCATTGTAATATTAGTCTATCCCCTGATTTTCCACATGTAAAGGTACATTTCTCGACCTTCAAAAAATGTATCCTCAAGCCATATCAACCCATTCAAAAAATAATCCAACCATACCTTTTTTACTCTCATACTCTGTAAAAAAATCCAAAAAGGAACATTTCTCCATCTGGAAAAAATGTTCCTTTCACCAAAACTATCCAACCACTAAAACCTCTGTTTTCTCCTATCAAGCATCCAAAAAACAAGCAGAAAAACTATTCCCTCCAACCATATCACTCCAAGCACACGATTTCTCACCCCTAAAAAATTCTCCTGCTCCTCCATTCTCCTTAACAGCGAAATAAGCGTCAATGCTGCACTTCCCCCCATACAACTCAGCACCAGCAGAAAACTACAACGATTCCCTGTTCGTATGCTGAAACCAATCGCCGCTATAAAAATCACCGCACATATTAGCGCAATCACCACAAGCTGAAAATAAACAAACGGCCCAAGCTCAGCCTGCTCCATTCCCCTTGGATAATTCCCAGTCCGTATCATGTGAAGCGTCCAATTTTCCAAAATTCCCATATATATAATACTAACCCCTCCAATTCCCCACATCCAAAGCTTCCACCTTGCAGACCTGCTCTCAGACGTATGATCCGCCAGCAAAAAATACGCTGCCATCACCAAAATCGGTCCTGAAACATAATACCAATACACACTCACACTTCCCCCCTTATAAAGCACCGTCACCATCCCAATTACAATCACCAAAAACAATATCCCAAAACTAAACAAGCTCTTATTCAAGATATGCCGCTTGAGTTTCTTCATATAATTAATACATTCTAGAGCATCCACATTCTCTCCCAACTCATGCCCTATATCACCCGCTCTCATCCGCTCTGTCATCTCTCGACATTCTGCACAATTCTTGAGATGCTCCTCCACCAGCCCTACCGTCTGCACAGAACAAATCCCATCCACATAAGACGGCAACAGATCCTTAATAATTTCACAACCTATCTCACTCATTCTTCCTCAGCTCCTTCCACAACAATTCCTTCCCTCGATAAAAATTAACTCTTGCCCAATTTTCACTGCGTCCCAGAATCTCCCCTATCTCTTTATAAGACAAATCCCCTGTCATCCGCAGATACATCACCTCCCTCATTTGAGCAGGAATCCTCTGCATCCCCATTAAAATCTCTTTTATTCCATAATGAGAGAGCACCTCTTCCTCTGCGCTACTCCTCATCAACGCATACTGCTCATCCCCTATATCCGTCACAACCTCCCGCCTATTTTTCTGCAAATACTGATACCAGAGATGCTTTGCAATCTGACAAAGCCAAACCGACATTTTGCAAGTTCCATTGTAGCTTTCTATCGACTTATATGCCTGAAGAAAAGTCTCCTGCGTCAAATCCTCCGCAATATGCTGATTCCCACACAACGAAAAAACAAACCGATACACCACCTTAGCATAATCTCTATACAGCTCATCCATGAACACCCTCCTTTATGTATCTATGTATATATCATACTTTTCCTATATTCGTTACAAATTATTTCAAACAATTTCTTCTATAGACACTCCACTGATTTTATGATAGAATAAATTTTATTTAATCCATACTATATTTTTTAAAGGAGTGAATATAATGAACTATAAGACCAAAGGAACTTGTTCCAGAGAGATCAACTTTGAGGTAGAAAACAACATTTTAAAATCTGTTGAATTTGTTGGCGGATGCGCTGGCAATACCAAAGGAGTGGCACAGCTTGTAGAGGGTATGGAGATCCATGACGTAATCAAGCGTCTGGAGGGCATCCCATGTGGTACAAAAGGCACATCCTGCCCAGACCAGCTCGCTCATGCCTTAAAAACCTATCTGGATCAAGAATAAAAAAATGCTCCAACATGGAGGGTAATTATGAAACGAATTGTGCTGACTGGCGGAGGAACGGCGGGTCATGTCACGCCAAACCTTGCACTTCTGCCAGAACTAAAAAGAGCAGGCTTCCAGATATTTTATATTGGCTCCTACAACGGCATTGAGCGAAAACTGATAGAAGAACAGGGGATTCCCTACTATGGCATCTCCTCCGGCAAGCTCCGCCGCTATCTGGACATAAAAAACTTCACCGATCCTTTCCGCGTTCTGAAGGGTTGTCACGAAGCAAGAAAACTAATCAAAAAAATTAAACCAGATATCGTATTCTCCAAGGGAGGATTTGTATCTGTACCGGTTGTTTTCGCCGCAAAACATTTTCATATCCCGATTATTATCCACGAATCTGATATGACGCCGGGGCTTGCAAACAAACTGTCTATTCCGTGCGCAGATCGGGTTTGCTGCAACTTTCCAGAGACAATTGCACAGCTTCCACAAAATAAGGCTGTGTTGTCTGGATCGCCAATACGAAAAGAATTGATGCAAGGACAAAAAAGCGCTGGTCTCTCATTTGCCGGACTGTCAAATTATAAACCGATTATCTGCATTATCGGAGGAAGTCAAGGCTCTGCGGCAATCAATCAGGCTATCCGCTCCATTTTGCCCAAGCTTCTCTCCGCCTATCAGGTTATCCATCTGTGCGGAGAAGGCAATCTCGATCCTGCTCTAACCTCAACAAAAGGCTACGCACAATTTGAATATGTCGAGGATGAACTGAAGGATATATTCGCAGCTTCTGATCTTATTATATCCAGAGCTGGAGCAAATGCCATCTGTGAGATATTGGCGCTCAGAAAACCAAATATTCTGATCCCGCTCTCTCAGGCGACCAGCCGTGGCGACCAGATCCTCAATGCTGCCTCTTTTGAAAAACAAGGATTCAGCAAAGTAATCCGTGAGGAAAACCTAACTGGGAAAGCTCTGCTCTCCACCATAAAAGAAGTATCCATCAACCGCGAAAAATACATTCATGCTATGGAACAAAGCACGCAGACTGATGGGATAAAAATCATTATTGATCTGATTAAAGAACTCACCAAAAACAAAGCGAAAGCCAACGCAAGCAAAGTCAAGTAAAACGATTCTTTATCTATCTTTGCACATAAAAACAGAGAGCAGCTTATGATCTTTCGCGCTGCTCTCTGATCTACAATCTTTAAACGGTACAAGCTGATTTTAGCCCTTCCACTATTTTCTTTTGCACTTCGTCTAAACTATAGTCCGGCTCTCCTTTTCCTTCCATATTTAATCCAACTCCATCTTCCTTATATCTTGGAATTAAATGGATATGAAAATGGAATACGGTTTGTCCTGCTATCTCCCCATTATTCTGCAGGATATTAAACCCTCCGCAGCCAAGTGCATCAGTCATCACGGACGCCATGCGTTTTGCAAGCACAAAAACCTCACCTGCGGTATCTTGATCCAGCTCATAAATATTAGCAAAATGCTTCTTTGGCAGTATCAGTGCATGCCCCTTAGACGCCGGGCTAATATCCAAAATCACCCGGAACATATCATCCTCATACAAAGTTTTTGATGGGATCTCTCCATTTGCAATTTTACAAAAAATACAATTTTCTTTCATTTTTTTATCTCCTTTTGTAGTAAATTAATGCGAATTCTAAAAATACCTGAACAATAGCGTCTTCTATTCTCAAATAAACACCTTTTTTGTCGGAATTTGTCTGACGATACCCGTTGAAATCTGTCAAAATTCATGTTATATTATTGACGAACAAACAAATCCAAACATGTGTTTAAAGAGAGGTATGAGATATGTTTACCAGAGAAGAACTTAATCAACTTGAACAACTAAAATCCGATAACCCTAAGCTTCGGTATCTATTAGATAAATTAGATCAGGAACAAAAATGTGCCCTATCGTATTTATCCCATAGCATCCGAAATGACCTAACCGTACTTATGAGCTCTTTCCAGATAACCGAAAAACATCACCCAGAAGTGCGTGATTTTAAACACTGGAAAGAATGTGTGCAGGGTGCGTTTTACATCCGCAACTTGATGGAGGATCTATATGACTATGAACACAGCAGCACAATCCACTGTTCTCCCATTATGCTAAATGAGCTGCTTGTGGACCTTGTCGACTTTTTTCCTCATGAACGCTATTCCCCTGCCTCTTCCGTCATTCTTCAGACAGAAGAATCCTGTCCCGAATATTACGGCGACTCTACGAAACTCTGTCATGCTCTTGAGCTTCTTCTGATTAATTCCTATGAAGCACTCCCAGAAGAGAACGGAAAAATAGAAATAACCTTATCCTGCAAAAATTCCTTCTTTCAGATCTCTATCTCAGATAATGGAAAAGGCTTTTCTAAGGATATGCGGGAAAAGCTCTGGCAGCCATTTGCAACGGACAAGCAACATCACACGGGCTTGGGTCTTTGCACTGCACATGGCATTATTCTCGCACATGGCGGGCATATGAAGCTTGCATGGTCCGGCGCAGAAGGAACCTGCATAGAGATCTATCTTCCTTTTTTATCCGTGGGAACACTATCAGGAAAATGCGAAAAATTCGTCCAACATGCGAATTAATGCAAAATCTCCTTTTGCTGCCATATCTCCCTTCATAAAGCTTCCCTGAAAGCTGGTCTTTCCACTTATTATATCCTCCAGCACCCGGCTCGTAAGCCGTGCTGTGACATCGGCCAGACCAGCATCTTCTCCATAGTGGCAGTCAAGACTGCCATTCTGACATTCCAGAAGCAGTGTCCGTTTCTTGTCTTCTATAACAAGGGCGTACACTGCCTTTGTCTTTACAGCGGAGCGAAATGCCCTTGTAAAGCTGTCAATATAGGGCGCACTTCCTTCCGTTTTTTTACTTTCCAATATATTTTTATAAAGTCCGGCAAGCTCCTCAATATCTTCCTTCTGTTTCTTGACATAGATATCGTCCGATGCATACTTAGAGAGCTGTTCGCTTTCCTGTGGGGTGAAATCCATCGTCTCTCTCAGAATGTTCTGCTTAATTGCAATGGTGCTGCTTGGCAATACCTTCATCTTCTGCGAAATACTTCGATACAGATCCTCCGCCTGCTTCTCGATAATTACCTTATACCCCTCGTTCATCTCAAAAGCAATTGGGTCCTCCACATAAGCACACAATCCTCGACAGGTTTTCCCGCCAAGCATCTCCCACGCATTAATCAGAGAAAGCTGTGCTTCCCGCTCCCCATAAGTGGTTGACATCACCACCGGAACCATATAGATGCTGCTAATCCTATTTTTATCCCCATAGAACCAGCACGCATCCAAAAATACCTGCATCCAGCCATTTAACCCTAGCCACTCCACTGTGCTGGCAAGAATCACGCCATCCGCCTCCTTAAGTGTCTTTGGCAAAGTTGTAATGCTGTTTTTCAGCTCATGCAGATGATAACGCTCCACCTTAACATGCAGCTCATCAAAAACCTCTTCTAATATATTCATGACATAAATGGTAGGATCGTCAATCAAACCTCTGCCCGCATAATAAATATTTATTTTCATATTTCCTCTCATTCTGCCATTCTGGCATCTATCCAAAACTTATTTCAGACACGCTCTAAGAAATCTTGGTTTTTCCTGACAAATATAACAAAAAAGCGATTGCCATTCCCGTCAAAAGTCCTCCCACATGAGCCGCATTGTCTATTCCCGGTGTGACAAAGCCGCTGTACAGGATGTATACAATCATCAGGGCAAGTCTTGACGCCGTCAGCTCCTCCAGCCTGCCCTTGTTTTTTATTACCAGAAAAAATAAGCCTCCTATCACACCAAAAACAGCTCCTGATGCACCGGCGGATACGACCGTCCTATCCATCACCACATTGTATACACAAGATGCAAGCCCTGCGCCAAGACCACTTAAAAGATATAAAAAAACATACTGCCATCGCCCTAACACTCGCTCCAGATTATCACCAAGCGCCACCAATATCACCATATTACTTGTCAGATGACTGACATCAAAATGCAAAAACATTGCTGTAATTAGGCGGTACAGCTCTTGAGGACGCTCCATATACGGCGTATACATAGCTCCCCAGCGTATCATCCGATTGCCCGAATCACCCTTGTCAAGCAGACTCATAGCCAGAAACAGCAACACATTGACAGCGATCAGGATAGAATTACATAATGTAAACTGGGAAGAGCTTTTTGTTTTCCAGCGCCCTTTTTCACCCAACAGCTTTTCAAGCTGTCCTTTTAGCCCAGCAAAATCATCTGGCTGATCTTCATAGATCCGCAGATTATTTGAGCTACAATCCAAAATCCAGATTGGAAATCCTGCCTGAATCAAGCTTCTGCCATATGCCGCATCCTCTGTTACAAGAAGGGCAAGCATTGCGCCACTTCTCACCGCAAACCTTTCATCCATACTGATTCTCCACAGTACATGGCGAAGCTGATCCACATCAAGCTTTCTGCGACCTGAAAAATCACATAAAACAAGCAGATAAGTCCTATCTTCCGCCCTTTTATGATATAGCGTCACTTCCTCAAGATTCGTTCTGACCTGATGAAATTCATTGGTGCTAAGCAGCTCGTGTATGTGTTCAAGATCCATGGCGTGTGCCTCCATTTTGTTCTACAAAAACCTTACCATGTATTTTGAGACCTGTCAATGCCCTTATATTGTCTTCCAAAATGAATTAGAAGAAGAATCGCTGCTGCCGCCCAGAACAATACAATGCCAGACAGAAGAAGATTTCTCTGAAAATAACAAACACCAGCCGCCAGCCCGCACACCAAAATTCCGGCTACATAGATTCCAATACATATCATATGTGGCGGAATTTTGTTATTTTTATTTTCTATTATTCTGCTCTCTTTATTCCTATTTTCTTTATATTTTATTCCCTGTCTTTTATTTCCTTGAATTTTACTGTTTTGATTTCTGTTCTCGCTATTTCGATTCTCTTTACTTCTATTTTCTCTATTTTTATTCTCATAAGTTCTGTTTTTTCTCGTTTTGTTTCTCTCGGCATCCTCAGCATCTTTGTTTTCCACTAAACCGTCCGTCTCCTCCCACGGAAATACCACTTCGTGTCTGGCAGGCTGCTCCTCCACAATCTTATAAGTAAATACCGAGCTATATCCTTCCTTTACTACATTTTGATAGATCTGATACGCCATTGTCACCCCTTGCCTGTCATCATAATTGAGCTTTTCAAGAAAAAACTGCAAAAGCTTTAACAGCCCCTTCTCAAATCCTCCTTGACCGCATGGTGCATAACAAAATTGGAGCCTGTGCCCTGTTTCTTCGGTATATATATGCTCTGGCTCCATACATAGACAGTCTGCCTCCAAGAGATATTCCTCCACAGAAGAAAGTACACATTTCACACTATCGATATACTGCCCCAGCATCTCACCACTTATGGTCCGTTTTTCAAGATACTCCGAAAGTGGCAGAAGGCAGCCAGCCTCATAGCGATACTCCCGCTGCTCATTGATCGCGCAGACCTGTACAGGAAGCAAACCTGCCGGATGACTCTTTTTCAGCATCTCCATCTGGTATGAGGATTCTTCTATAAGCTCCGCTCCTGCTATCAGTAGGCTGCCCCTGCCGTCCCTTATATAATTTCCCATACTATGAATACCCCACTTTTTACTCCTTCTTATTCCACAGCTTCTTAATCTGCTCGCTAATCACCAATCCCTTTCTCACATATTCCGCCTGACATGGATATGGTGCTGCTCGTTTTACCCGAATATCTGTCCTCTGATGATATCCAATTAGATTTCTGGCATAGTTCAGGACCGCTGCTTCACCTATAAGCTCCACCGCGACCTCTTCCTTTTCCCGTTCAATACGAACCTGACTCACACTGGACACCAGCAGTCTTCCCTTTAATCTTTCCCTCAGATAATCATCAATCTCTGATTCGTCTGGATCTTCTAGCTGTCCTGCTCCATAAAAAGCACTTTCCCAAGCGCACTGCTGCATGATGGTATGATCATGCAAATAAAACCCCAGAAAAATTATGCCATATAAAAGCGCAAATACCAGCGGCAATATAAATGCCGCCTCCACTGTATAACTTGCATTAAGCTTTGATTTCATACTCCACCATACTTTCTTATATTAAAGTAACAAAAAAAGCGGCAAGCAAAAAAGGTACAAACGGCAGCCTGCTCTTTCTTCCAGCTTTACCCGTACTGATCAGCACTGCTGCCACCACAGCACAAAACAGCACTGCAAGAAATACATAAAGCACCTGCCTGCGGACGCCAAACAAGAATCCTAACAGCATAATCAATGCACTGTCGCCCACACCAATGCTCTCGCCTGCCATACTCAAAAAGAAAAACAGCACTCCCACACAGCCTGCCGCAAGATATTCCCATGCGGCAAGCTCCCGCACAAATAGCAGATAAACCGCCGCTGTCACATAAGCCGCCAGAAGCATGTACGTTGAAATTCTTCTGCATCGTATATCCTCATAAGAGAAATATACTAATAGTAAAAGTCCCTCTATCATTTTTAATTTCGTTAGAACCAATCTCATCCTCCTCCCTTCTGCTCCTGCTTCTGGCATTTTTTGCACTGCCGTCGTCCTTCCACCTTAGAGATTGGAATTTCCTGAAAACTTCTCTTAAGGCCCTGACAATCTGTGCTGCCATGATATCTGTCCCCGTATGTGGTGACATACACCAGATTTGAATCCTCTGATACGCCGCCGCACCGTTCACATGCATAATATTTTCCCCCATTGCTGTTTCTCATCGAGGCAAGATTGGCATAATCCGCTGCCTGAATGGACAAGTTTAGATGTGTACAATACTTGCTTGTATGGTATACACTCCCTGTCTCCGTGATATAAACCAGCTCCTCAGCCTCTTCCTCCCCTTCGCCTTCCTCTCCCGGCGGCATAAATCCAGTAAAGGTTCTAATTCTCACCCTTTGTACACAGAGAAGCGAAAAGATATCGCCGGGAAGGTAGGGGATTTTCACCTGATATCTTAGAACCATATCCACCATACGATTGTCGCTGATCAGAGAATCGCTCAGCAAAGACAGCCCCTCTGCGCCGCCGCTGATACAAGAGCGATCCAGCCATTCTCGCCCAACCTCCGTTTTTATCTGTCCCAACGCATAAGCCGAAGAAAATCCATGAAATAATACATCCGTAAGCCCCGGCTCCTGCCCCTTTTTATACTCTTGTTCCTGTGAAGGCGACATATGAAGTACTTCCTCATAAGTAAAAGCATATCTGGATGCCTTTCTTGCCTGATTCGTCAACTCTTCATGTAGCGCTACCTGCATATTTAGAATAATCAAAAAATACAAAAACGCACACAGTACAAACAACATAGCAGGCAGAACAAGCGCAGCCTCCACCGTAAAGCTTGCAAGGCAGGAGGCAGGGCAGGATGCTTTTAGCCATCCTTTTTCTTTCACGCTGCGGCTCTTCTTATTATGTACCTGGAGAGAACATTTTTTATTTTTTTGAACTGCTACATTAATCCATATTATTCCTGCTAAAAGCACCCTGCGCTGCCTCCTGTTCCTTACCGCTTTCTATTTTTTACAACGAATTTCAATAAGAATAACTGCTGCTTCCCTCGATCTGATAATTTTTCTGTACGCCGCCCCCTGCAAAGGGTAACATTAAAAATACTGGCTCTGCTTTAAACTCTGTGCAGATAACTAACTCGGTAACACACTCCTTTAGAGTAAAACCTTTATCATACTTCTTTTTTACTACTCCTTCCATAAGATTCATGGTTCTTGCATTTCTCACTGACCTCTTTTCCTTAACCAGTAATAGGCGCAAATAATCTTGATAGGAAAGCCCTCCCACCTCCTCCTTCTCATATGGCATATTGGACGAGGTTAATTTTGCAAGGCCCTCTAGGCTAAGCTTCCATGACAGATCATCCTTGACCAGAGGAACTCGCTTACCTGCGAATAATGACCTGACATCTGCTATCCCTTCGGCCTGCGCCCACACAGCGAGAATCAGAAGCTGTGTCACCTTGATTATCCCATGCATCCCTGTAAATCCTGCCAAAAGAACGGCGAGAAGCTCTGCCTGCGCGCGTTTTTCTGCATTTCCCAGCAGATAGAGAAGATTCATGCCGCTTCGCAACAATAAAAGCTCTGCTGCCACAGCAGTCAGATTTTCCTTATCCTTCTCTTTGCCCTTTAAAATATATTCAAGCTCATATGCAAGAACTTTATCCTCCGCAGGCTCTAACATATTGCCAAATCGATTTAACAAATACTCGTTAATCAATAATTGCTCCAAAAGCTCCTTTTCCTCATAGTTATATCCCCGCAGACTTGTCTCATAGGATTCTTCTGGTGAAAACGCGCTGTCGGAAAGTTTGTCTGGCTGATCCACAACCAAGCCCAGCAGACCGCTGCCAAGCAGATTCTTTATCCGCTTTATCACATCCACGCCTGACCCTGAAACAGCTTCATCCTTATAATTCAGCTCCATTTTCTCTGTACTATATACAGACATCGCACTTGTGCAGGAGCGTAACACATTTCGCAGCCCATCTGTTCCACCTGACATATAGGGGGAAAGAGCTTGAATATTGGACTCTAAAATCGAGATATTGGGGCGGATATCCTCCGTTGCATAGGAAGCCTTATAATAATCCCCCTCACCTGCCGAACGCGTGCGAATACTAGAAAGCTCTGTCTCCACAATTCCTTTGGTATCCTCGTCAAGCTGCTCCATCCCCTCAGCAAAAATCTCCTCCATCACAACAAGCTTATCAGCCACGAGCCGTGTATTTTCCTCATACTGCCTCTTCTGCACGTCAACGTATTTGTTATATTCTAAAAGTGTTGTATGCTTCTGAACCAGATCCTGAACCTGCAGCGCAATACTTCTCTCTACTGCATGGATCTCGCTGTTCAGCCGCACAATCTCTACCATCGTCTCGGCACGCTCCAATTCCTCATACAGCTCATCCAGCTCGTCTGCTGCATCCCCAATACGCTCTTCCGCCTCCTCCATATCGAGACGATATTCCTTAATCCTTTTGATGCCTCGGTGTATCTTCTGCACAGCATAATCCACCTTCTGTGCCTGCGATTGAATGTCTGACAATTTATCAAAAATATCTGTGACAATCTGCGCCTGATCCATAAGTCCCAGCTTTTCCATCACCCATTCTAAAAGCCCTGCTGGTGCGGCATATTTCATATGTGCAAGGATTTCCTCCTCCAGCGGCACTCCCCCTTCTCCGCTGACCACCCGCTCGGACCGAAGCGTGACTCCCACTGCGGCAGCCTGACACAGATCCGATCCCGGCAACAGCAGATCTTTATTAGCCGTCATATTGTAGGACAGATAATCCATAAAATACTCTTGATATTCCTGCGCATTGTCAGTTCCATACGATTTATCCAGCATCAGCAAACCATATTCCCTCGCCATAGGCAGGGAATAGTCAGCAAACAGAGATTCAAGCGCGAGATAGGCGCCCGACTGGCAGCGAACACGAACACCTCCGAGCCTAGCAGACTCTATCGCCGTACAGAGAAGTGAAAATACGATTAATAGCAGCAAGCTGAAAAATACTGTAATATGCCCCTTCACATCTACTCCTATCTGCCCTCTTCCGCGGGCATACAAATCAGGATTTCTTCTTTTTCCAACATACATTCTTTTTAAAACAAGTGATTATGAATAGACAGAGCTTGTTTTTGATTGTATTTCCTTAAATATACCATCAACCAGTGCTCCAAGCTGATCCTTGAAAATCAGCACCAGACCAATTAAGACTACTAGAATTAGAATCATTTCCACCACTCCAATTCCGCTCTCATCCTGCCAAAGCTCCTTTAGCCAACGCATTGCCATATTTTTCACCCCCTTTCTAAAAGCTCATAACTGCTGGAGCAATACAGATCACCAGCACCACCAGCAAGAGCATCAACATAGGCATCAAGAGCCGTGTCCCCGCCTCCTGCGCCAGCTTGACGGCGAACGCTCTTCTTTCCTCAAATGCCTGCCATGTCTCTTCCTGTAAAAGTGCAAGCAATCCTGCTGTTCCTTTCTTCAGATTCTGTTCCAGCAGGCTCCCCAGTTTTCGATAGCCTGATAGCCTGCAACGTTTGCCAAATGCTGCATATGCTTTTCCCTCTGGCATCCCGCGCTCCAACTCATAATATGTGAGCAGCATTTCCTCATAGGCATAATTAAAACTCTGGTCGTCTCGGTAATCTCTGATAATCCTCTCCCATGCCCCTCTCACCGTAAGCCCTGAACCAATCAACAGGCAAAGCTTTGATACAATCTCAGGATAAGCAAGCGCGAGCTCCTCTTCTTTCTCCTTTTTCTGTTGTATCAACTTTTGATCTGGCAAAAATGTGCAGAGCACTGCCATAATCACCACTAATACACAGAGAAGATAACTTTGATCCCGCTGTGGTGTTCGGTATTCCACCGCCGCACCGCCTATCTCCTCCGGCAGAAAAAAGCTCTTTTCCCCATCATCCGCCTCCTCTCTGCTTTGCACTCTTCTCCTAATCTCCTGAATCAGCTTCTCCTCCTCGGAAAGCATCTCTGGCATCACCGTTGCACAAAAAATAAATTCCTTCTTATACCCTCCAAGCGAGATCTCTGCGATCAAGTTGACAAGCTCCTTTTCCATCAATCCTTCTGCGTGCACATGTCCATTTCTGTCTATCCGTTCCGTATTATCAATGTGCCAATATACATGACAGGCCGTCTCCTCTATGTAACTTGCCAGCTTTAACGGCGTCCGCACCTCGTCCAGAGAGAGATTCTCTCCAAGGATTTTCTCTGTGAGCAGAAGGTAGCTTTTATCTATTGCCTCCTGCGCCTCCTCCGCTCCGGGCACTCTTTCCTTCACCTCAATGGTTAGAGGAAATTCTTCCTCCAAGATCCATGCACTCAGCTCAATTTTTCGTTTTCCCTCTCCCGGCTCTGGACGCTCAATCTGCACAATAGGCGCATAATCGGAAGCAGATGTGCGAAGAAGCCCCTGAACCAACAGCAGCGCCGATCCCCCAAGAAGCACCCAAAACCCCGACATAAGCTTTTTCTTCCAGAGCTGCTCCCTCTCTTTTTGTTGACTTTTTCCCGGCTTTAGATATGTGATGGCATCCTGACAGGACAGCCCAACCGGAGGACAGCGCTTCCATTCCGTCTTCCTCCCCAAAATCCACAGCCCAATCGCTGCCGCTATTACTCCAACCGCCCCTAATATCATTCTCCCAATCCTTCCTTTTTCCTATATCTTTATATCCACTATTTTTTCCGCAATATAATAAGAAGTCAGATAAAGAAGCAGGCAAACGGTCATAATAACTCTTCCCGCAAATGTGGTATATAAAATACTCATAAATTCTCCGTTCCCCATGCGCAGATAAAATATCATCGCAAGCGGCATCACATTCATCACTTTCTGCTCATATCTTTTTTCCTGAACCAAAACCTGTATTTCTCTCTGTGTCTCTAATTTCTTTCCGATCGTCTCCGCTGTATTTGACATAATAGCCGCCAGATTCCCGCTGCTTCGCTTTGCAATCTTAAAGATACTTGCAAAATTCCTCGCATCCTCTAAGCCGCTCCTCCTGCCAAACTCCTCCAGCACCTCCTCGGCAGGTCGGTTTAGCTTCATCTGTCTTAACACGCGCTCTAACTCCTTTGGAATAAATGCATTTTTACCATATAAATCTGCAAGCTCATGATAGGCTTCGGCAATGGCATTTTCCACAGCATAGCCTGTATGCATGGATGCCGTCAAAGAATTAAGAAAATCCCGAAATTGAAT
>CAMWWW010000016.1 GCA_947178015.1 uncultured Clostridia bacterium | reverse complement strand
GGCTATGCGGATCTTTCTCGAAAATGACTATATAAATAACTCTTACCAAAACCTATGAATAATTTCAAAATAGTATAGCCAATATTGGCTATGCGGACCTTTCTTTATAATGAATATACATATTTGCTGTGATCAAAGTCGTTATTTAACGTTTGACAGGTATAAATTGATTAGGAATCGAAATTTATTCTTTACCAGCCACAAACATTCCATATTCTTTTGGTATATGCAGATATCCATCAACTTTTTTGGAATTAAAATAATTTAGAAAAAGATCATAATTTTTTCGATCCAGCCCTTGTAAAGATGCCATCGAATAAATATAATCTACGTAATCCTCAACCATATCAATCGCTAATGCATCCTCATAATCACGCCGCTCTACTTTGCTAAACTGTTTTTTGAGTAATTCTGTTCCGTTCTGTAATGTAAAGGATATAGTAGATTCCTTGTTATATGAAATGTTAAGTTCATCTAATGCATGATAAAGGTATTGTATCATGCCATGTATTCCAGAGGTTGAACAATAAAATTCCCCACCTTTTTTCAAAACCCGCTTTACCTCAGAGAGTGCTAAATCGATATCCCTCACGTGGTATAACATAGAATTTGCTATAATCAGATCAAACGTGTCATCTTCAAATGGTATATCTAATATATCTATTTTTTGAATCGACATTTTACTGCCCAGCTCACTTTTTTGTAAGTGCTCTACCATTCCATCTGAAAAATCTGATAATGTAATATCCATTTCATAACCTTGAAGTTTCTCGTTTTCTAAATAGTAATCCCATAATTCGCCTCTTCCGCTTCCTAATTCTAAGATTTTACATTTGGGGTGAAAGGGGTATTGATCAAACATCCACCTTTGAAGTCCGATCTTATTGACACTGTATTTTTCATGTAAGCTTTTTCTCAGTTTAAGGTTATTGGTGTTTTTGTATTGTTCCTTCAGTAAAGTTTTGTTAGACATATTTTCAATATCAATCATTAATCCGTTCCCCCTTGGCTATTTAGACAGTTTTTATATTTCTTAAATTGGTTAAATGTAGGAATTTCCCAAAAAATGGGATGTCTTTTCTAATGAAAAGTATAACAATCACTAAGAAAGATGTCAATATTCTTGTATTTTTGTACAATTTTTCTGTTTGGTGTGAAAGACAGATTGTAGGATACTAATGAATGTGATATAATAAAAATATCCATGTGCGCGTAGATCAGCGTCATAGGGGAACAACATATCATATAATAGATTCTCTATAATAGGCTGCAATATAAAAAGAATGGGAAAATAAGGAGTAAAGTGCGATGATTAACAAGAGCCTTATCTATGAGTGTATACAACATAATAATTATAAGTTTACGGCCGGCAGAGGCGTGGACGCTCTTTATGCTGTAATTGAGGGAATGGATGATCAAGCTGCCAGTGCGGAGCAGATGATTACCGATTACATTATGAAGCACAAAAATATGCTCCGAAGCGACCGGCATAGTTATGATGTGTTTCTGTGCAGTTTTACCAGCACGATTGAGCTGAGAATTGAGAGTGTAGGCGCAGAGTTGTGCATTGAAGCGGTAGATATCTGTGAGTATCATCCTGAGCATTATAATTTTATCACTAGTTTAAAATGTTCGGATTATCATCGAATGTTAGCTATGATGACCGCAGGCAACAATGGGATTTTATCCTCAAGCCGTCTTTATTCGGTTATTATGAGACAGGGAGTGTTTGTAGAACCGCTTGGCAATGATATCATAGCTGCTTTTTTACAAATTTATGACGCTATGCTGTTTGCTATTATTAAAAATCAAAAAGAGGATTCCAATGTACAGAATCAAAATGTTGCTGTGTATAAAGATATGGTAAATCTGTGCAGCCGTATGGAGGAGGCGTATGGAGGGGAATATCCTCTTGTGGGTTATGTGAGGCAGTCTCTGGAAACACTTGAGAGGAATGTAATCAGTAATTTTGCATATTGATATATAAGATCAGGGGTGAGGATTGGTATGAAAATATTTGCTGGTACAGTGCAAAATATGGTTGCGCTTGCCAATATGGACAGCAAGTGGAAACTGAAAAAAGAGGAGCTTGGAAAGAGGGAGCTTGCAGAGATGGACCCAGTGAGCCGTCAGATTGCGCTCTATAAGGAAGATCTGGAAAAGATGCGAGAGAGTCGCCAGAAGGAGGATATCAATAATAAACTCAAGGCGGGAGAGGGTTTGACGCCGGAGGAGATGGATTATTTAAAGAAAACAGATCCCAAGGCTTACAAGGAATATCAGGAGCTTCAGCAGGAAAAAGAGGCGTATGAGAAGCGTTTGAAATCCTGTGAGACAAAGGAGGATGTGGAGGAGCTTAAGCTGAATACCATGGGGCAGTTTATGGCGGCTGCAAAGCAGGTTGCGAGTAATCCCAATATTCCCAAGGGAAAGAAAAAAGAGCTGATGGAGCGTATCCTCAAGAAAGTGATGGGGGTACAGAAAAAGCATATAGAGTTTGTCGTATCAGGTCGTTATCAAAGCCTTCCTACAGAGGAAGAGGAAGCAGAGAAAAAGAAGAGGAAATATAGGCGGGAGGATAACAAGGAACATGCAGAGGAGAGCGATCAGACCGATATACGTGTTGAGGGGCTTTCCTTGGAGGAGCTTAGGGAGAAGGCAGACAGAGCATTTGCAGAAGTAAAAAATGCGCTTGATTTGGAGAAGACAGAACCATCACAGGCATATTCGGATAACGAGAGTGTGACAACAATTATAAAATAATTATAAATAGTATGATACTTTTCTTTTTTGGCTTGCAAAATATCTTAAAAAAGTATATTCTATACATGAGCAGATAGTATGATTGTATTAAGCAAGTAATATAACATTCCATCTACCCTTAATGTGAATGGCTTACAGGAGGAAGATATGAAGAAAAAGAAGAGAAGAAAGAAGCTGATTATTGCAGGGGTTGTGATTGCAGTGCTGGTGCTGTTGGTTGTGATGGTGATCAATCAGAGCAAAAAAGCAGTCGATAATTTGTACAGCACGGCAGTTGTCACCAGAGGTGATATGGATATTTTTTACAGCTTCAGCGGAAACACACAGTTGTCAGAGGTGAAGAATGTCGTGAGCGCCCAGTCTTGGAAGCTGACGCAGATTCATGTGAAGGAAGGCGACAAGATAAAGAAGGGTGATATCCTTTACACAATCGATGAGGAGGATTATAAGCTTGCGGTAGCCAGCGCAGAGAGCGCGATCGAGACGGCGAGGCTGTCGCTTTCCAGCACGCAGGCCAATATGAACCAGCAGATTTCACAGGCACAGGGAACCTTAAATCAGGCAAAGCTTTCTTTGGAGGATGCGGAGCGCACACTTCAGCAAACCAGCTCCTTGTTTGAGGCAGGGCTTGCGTCAGAACAGAGCTATAATCAGGCGAAAACAGCCTATGATCTTGCCAATGAGCAATATAATACAGCAAATTCCACGTATCAGTCTTTGAGGAATACTTCAAATATCAGTGTTGCCTCTGCTCAGGCACAGGTGACGCAGGCGCAGAATTCCTACGACAGTCTTGTCAAGCAGATTGGTGACAGGGAAGTGAAGGCGGAGGTTGACGGCATCGTGTCCAAGATTTATGTAGATCCAGATGTCAAGCTTAATGCAGGCGCATTGATTATGGATATTCTTGATACAGATTCCGTGAAAGCTGTTGTGAAGGTGGATGAATATGATTATTCAACCATGAAGGTTGGAAATAAGGTTAGCGTTTACATAGATGCCTTGGGGATGGAAAAGGAGGGAACAGTAAGTTCCATTGATCTTCAGGCGACCGCGGCGGCTGGCATGTCCTATTTTAATGCTGAGGTGGAATTTGAGCATGACAGCAGCGTGCTGGGCGGCATGACAGTGGAGGTGAAATCTTTAAAGGACAGCACCAAGGATGCACTTTTGGTCTCTATGAATGCACTCCAGTTTGATAAACAGAATCAGCCATATGTGCAATATAAGGATGAGAAGGGTAATTTACAGATAAAATATGTGACAGTCGGCATTAACGATGGTTTTCAGGCAGAGATCCTTGAGGGTGTGAATGAGGGGGATGTGCTGTACTATATAGATAATTCTCTCTATGAGCAGCTAATGCAGATGCAGATGGGAGGGAATTAGATGCCGGAGAAGTTGTTGGAGATGACGGATATCGTCAAGTGTTACACCATCGGTGATGAGGAGCAGGTGGTGCTCAATCATATTGATTTCAGCGTATCAAGGGGAGAGTTTGTATCGATCCTCGGTCCCTCCGGCTCTGGCAAGTCAACGATGATGAATATTATCGGCTGTCTGGATGTGCCGACTTCAGGGAAATATATTTTAAATGGGAAAGAGATAGCGGATCTGGATCAGATTGAGCTGGCACATATCAGAAATAAGGAGATAGGATTTATTTTTCAGTCGTTCCAGCTTCTGAAAAGAAATACGATTCTGGAGAATGTGGAGCTTCCATTAATCTATGCCAAGCTGTCGAGAAAGGAGCGTCGAGAGAGGGCGGCTGCTATGCTGGAGCGCATGGGGCTTGGAAATAAGATGGATTTCTACCCAAACCAGCTTTCTGGAGGGCAGCAGCAGAGGGTGGCGATCTCCCGCGCGGTTGTGACACAGCCGTCCATTCTGCTTGCCGATGAGCCGACGGGCGCGCTGGATCAGAAGACGGGCGCGCAGGTGATGGAGCTGTTTCATGAGCTCAATGAGGAGGGAAGGACCATTATTATGATCACGCATGATAAGCATATTGCAGAACATGCGGGCAGAATCGTGAAGATCCTTGACGGAGTGATGTCGGAAGGGGTGATGGAGGATGCTTAGAGAAAGTATGAAGATGTCATGGGAGAACATTGTACAGAATAAGCTGCGATCCTTTCTGACCATTCTCGGTATTGTGATCGGTGTCACGGCTATTATAGCTCTGATCACGGTGGTTCAGGCGGTGATTGATAATGTAAATGAACAATTTGACAGTGTCGGGGCGAATACCATTGTGATCAGTGTGCAGGGAACACCGCTAAAACAGGGCTTGACCGATAAGGAGCTGATGGATATCAATCAGATAGACGGGGTGAGCGGAATAGCGCCCTCCATCAATACAGAGATTGATATTAGCAGAAATGGAACCATTTACGAAGATATTATTGTAGATGGAAAGAATGAGACTTTTTTTAGGCGAAATTCTGATTTGCTTTCTATGGGAAGAGGTCTGAATGTCCTTGATGTTGAGAATAAAAATAGAGTTTGTGTGATCAGTGCAGATTTTATGCATAAAGCATTTATGGGTGAAAATCCCGTAGGACAGAATCTCACAATAATGGGAAGTGTTTATAAAATTGTGGGTGTGGTTGATGGCGCAGATGAATCGGTTATGTCGCTGATGTCTGGAAATACTACGGATATCTATATCCCGTATAAGAATTTGATGAGTCTGACAGGACAGAACCGTGTGTATAGTCTTGAGGTCTACATGTCAGAGGAGGCTGAGAATACCAAGCAGATATCAGATACCATTGAACAGTATCTTGACAATTTATTTAATCATAAGGATAATAGTTATATGCTGATAGTGATGGACAGCCTGCTGGATATGATGAGGAGCATGCAGTCCATGTTGACGACGGCGCTGACGGCGATCGCCTCGATTGCCCTGCTGGTAGGCGGTATCGGCATTATGAATATGATGCTGGTGTCCGTGACAGAGCGCACGGTGGAGATTGGACTTCGAAAGGCTTTGGGAGCAGAGCCGAGACTAATACAGGTACAATTTTTGACAGAGGCCATTATGCTTTCCACATTAGGAGGCATCTTTGGAGTGATTGTCGGGCTTACCATTTCGTTTGCCTGCGGCGCGGTGATGGATATCGCAATTCCGATCTCGTGGGGAGCGATAGCGCTGGGCGTTGGGTTTTCGGCGGCAGTGGGAATTATCTTTGGATTTACTCCAGCGAAAAAAGCAAGCGAGTTGAATCCAATTGATGCATTGAGAAGCGTATAAGGAGGATAAAGGTGAGAGATAGAAGAAAGACACAGACAGGAAAGCGGCTTGGCGTCAGTCTGTTAAGCGGGATACTGCTTGTGAATGTCATGGTTCCTGCGTTGGCAGACAGTGATGAAGATGGTCCCTACACGATACCAAAACTACAGAGCTATACCACAAAAAGCACGGCAGAGTATTCAGAGGCACAGCTTGCGGACAGTCTGGTAGAATATGGCGAGATTGATTTTTTGGTTCGCCATTATAACAATACAGTGATTAGCAACCGTTACACCTACAACAGTCTGCGCGATGCGTATGAGAGAGCAGAGGAATCCGGCTCTGTATCCAGTCCGACAGGTGGATATAAGGATGCTGATAATTCCATGGATGATGCATTAAAGCAGTTAGATAAGGGAATTAGCGGGTATCAGAACAGCATCCGTCAGCTCTATGCCCAGATGGATACCATGACAAGCGAGGCGGAGCGGATAGCAGCGCAGAATCAGATAGCGGCGCTGCAGAATACAATGGCGACGTTGGAGGTGCAAAGAGGATATATTCAAAGTATTCAGGAAGTCAATACGACCATGAGTGATATGATGGGTTCTATGGCAAATGGTTCTGGTATGTCATCCTCCGATTTGACAAATTATTATCTCCAATTTTCGGAGGCGGAGGCCACGATGGTCAAAGCAGCACAGAGCATGTATCCGACCTATTATCAGCTACTCTATAATATGGATCAGCTTAATGCAAATCTGACGGTAGCGGAAACTGCATATCAGGGAACTTTGGTGCAGAAGGAGCTTGGAATGTGTACGGACAATGAAGTGGCAGATGCACTTTACAACGTCACAAGCATTAAGAACAGCATAACCAGTCTTGAAAATCAGATGACCTCATTAAAGCAGGAATTCTGCAAGCTGGTAGGCAAAAACTTTAACGAGGATATTACCTTTGGAGAGCTGCCGGAGGTAGATTACGAATACATTGCTTCCATTGATTTGTATCAAGATATAGAAAAAGCACTCAGCAGAAATTATGGCGTGCGCAACAAGCAGAATGTGATGAATAATAACAATGGTCCCGGCAGCACATATGAGTCCAGAAAATCGGATCTCTATTCATTAAATGCAGAGCGTGATAATGTAAGAACCGAGGTAAACGCGGCTTATCTGGATATTCAGACAAAGATGACGGAGCTTACGATGGCGCAGGAGAAGCTTGTCAATGCAGAGCGTCAGATGAAGCAGGTGGAGGAACAATATAATCTGGGCTTAATCTCCAGATTGGAATACGAACAGAAGAAGCTGTCCTATATATCGGAGGAAACCGCCTGCAAGACGGCAGAGAGCGCACTGCTCGACGCAGTCAACACCTATCAATGGGCCGTTCAGGGACTGTAAGATAAGCGGCAGGGGGATTACGAATGTTTAAAGAAAATGAGAAAAAATTTGCAATGTGGGGGATAACAGCCTTTTGCGTGGTGGCTGCGAGCGTACTATTTTTCTTTTTTATCTTTCGGCTTCATGACGTAGGAGCACTGTTTGGAAAAATATTAAAGATATTATCGCCGATTATTTATGGTTTGGTGATCGCTTATCTGTTGGGACCTATCGAGAGCTTTTGGAACCGCAGACTGTCGATTATTCTCAAAGAGCGCATGAAAAATGATAAGCGCGCAGAGAGAATAGCCAAGGGGCTCTCAATCTTAATCGCACTTGTGATAGCGGTAATAATTGTGTGCGGGCTGCTGCTTCTCGTGCTGCCAAGACTTGTAGAAAGCATCGCGACCATGATCGATTCTTTTCCCTTTTATGTCAGGGAGGTACAAAGCTTCGTTGATAACCTGTTAAAAGAACATCCTGAAATACAGGTGCTTTCAGGGGAAGCATACGGAAAGATTATGGAACATATGGAGAGCTTTATCAGCACCGATCTGATTCCGCAGATGAATATTCTGCTCTCCAACCTGACCAATATCATTATCAGCGTATTTAATTCTTTTCTAAATATGATGATCGGCGTTATCGTCTCCATCTATGTACTGATGAGCAAAGAGAAATTCATAGGACAAGGAAAGAAAATGCTCTATGCACTGTTTAAGCCGAATGTGGCAAATAATATATTGACGATTATGCGTCAGAGCAACCGCATCTTCGGCGGCTTTATATCAGGAAAGCTGCTAGACTCTCTGATTATAGGAATTATCTGCTTTATTGGATTATATATTATGAGAACGCCATATATGGTGCTGGTCAGCGTGATTGTCGGAGTGACAAATATAATCCCTTTTTTTGGACCATATATCGGTGCAATACCAAGTGCATTTTTAATTCTTTTGGTTGACTGGAAACAGTGCCTGTGTTTTGTAGTATTTATTATTATTTTACAACAGATAGATGGAAATATTCTTGGACCAAAGATTTTAGGCAATTCCACAGGACTATCTGCCTTCTGGGTGGTATTTTCCATTCTATTGGGCGGCGGACTATTTGGATTTGCAGGGATGCTGTTAGGAGTTCCAGTATTTGCCGTGATCTACTATATGATCAAAACATTAATAGAGTGGCTGCTCGCCAGAAAAAAACTGCCAGTTGCCTCAGAAGATTATTGCACGGTGGAATATGTGGGCGAGAACAATAAACTTATATATCACCAAGAAATAGAACTGAACGATGGATTATTGAAAAAAATAAGAAAAAAAGATAAAGATACAGAAGAATCAAAAGAAAAAAATAAAAACTAAATGCAGTCTTTTCTTAAAGAACCCAGATTTTCCCATCTTGAAAATCTGGGTTCTTAATATTACCTCTCCCAGCGCCCAGAAGAACCACAAGGAAGAGTTAGTTTCGTCTGTGTTACAGGTAGACCAATTTCGTCTGCCTGTATATGTCCGCCATATTTTGGCACGATTTCGCAGCCAAGCAAGTAGCTTAGGACAGAGGGTGCAAAACCTGTCGTGTAGGAATTAATCAGAAAAAAGAGCGGTTCATCCGACAACAGCTTGGCACAAAGCTGTACCAGAGGGTGGATGGCATCTTCTATTTTCCATATTTCTCCTTTAGGTCCTCTTCCATAAGAGGGAGGGTCCATAATAATGGCATCATAATGATTACCACGACGAATCTCGCGCTCCACAAATTTTGCACAATCATCGACAATCCATCGGATAGGTGCATCAGCAAGGCCGCTGGATGCAGCGTTTTCTTTTGCCCATGTCACCATTCCCTTAGAGGCGTCTACATGAGTGACGGCGGCGCCTGCTTTTGCCGCAGCAAGCGTTGCGCCTCCTGTGTAGGCAAAAAGATTTAAGACTTTGATGGGGCGCCCGGCACGATGGATTTTTTCTGAAAACCAGTCCCAGTTGGCAGCCTGCTCTGGAAAGAGGCCGGTATGCTTGAAGCTAAAGGGCTTTAGGTGAAAAGTGAGATTCTGGTAGGAGATGGTCCATTGTTCTGGCAGATGAAAAAACTCCCATTCCCCGCCACCTTTATTGCTTCGATGATAATGACCATTTTTATTTTTCCAGCCCTTGTGGAACTTTGGTGTATTCCATATCACTTGCGGATCAGGGCGTATCAATAGATAAGTTCCCCATCTCTCTAGCTTTTCTCCATTTGATGTATCAAGAATTTCATAGTCCTTCCATTTATTTGCAACCCACATGCTGGACTCCTCTCTTCCATATTTTTTATTTAAACAACAGTGCGTATCAAACGTAACTATTATATCGCAGGTTTCGTGAAATTGAAATGGAAAAGCAGAAATTTCTCCCAGATAAAATAAATATGCATAAAACTTGTTCTTGCTATCTATATGCTTTATATTCAACTTGTACTTGAATTGCAAAAAAGGAAAACTCAAGTACTACATGTTGGACTTTCTGCCAATATTATTTTATAATGACCTCGTAACGTAGACATGGTACAGCTAAGAGAAAGGGGAATAACATACTATGTTTAATTTGAGAAATATTGGAGGAAAGATTGCCGAATTAAGAAGAGGAAAGAACATGACACAGATGGAGCTTGCAGATAAGCTTGGAATCAGCTATCAGGCGGTTAGTAACTGGGAGCGCGGAAATACTATGCCAGATATATCGAAACTTCCAGAGTTAATACAGATATTTGATGTGACGCTTGGGGAGCTTCTTGGTGAGGAATCTGATGTAGCAAAGCTTCTTGAAAGTGCTGCAAATGAGAAAGTAGAAGAGTATATAGAGAATCATCCTGTGGACATGAAGGAGCTCAGCGAAGTGGCACCTGTACTGAAGCCGGCGCAGGTAGGCAATATTTTGGAAAAAACAAAGAAGATAGATTGGAACGAGATTTCTAGTATTCTTCCATTTATTGAGAGGGAGGTCAGCGATCGCTTGGTGATGAAAGCAGTCGAAGAAGGACAGTATAACAATCTAGAAGACGCATTGCCTTTCGTCAGCGCAAGGGTCGCAGACAAAGTTGTAGAAAAAATATTAGAGCAGGGAGGAAAGTGTGCGGATATTGAGGATATTGCTCCCTTTGTAAGCAGAGAAAAGATATCGGAGCTGGCAGAGAAAGAGTACCATAAAGTCGGCCTAAAAGCGATAGAGAATATTATGCCTTTTATAAAAAGGGAAACGATTCAAAAAATTGCCGAGGAAGAAATTCAGAAAAATGGATTAGAGGCGATTGCTCCTATTCTGCCATTTGTAGGAAAACAAATACTTTCTAAGTTTATTATTGAGAAATATTTGTAGTGCACTCTGAAGTTATTGTGAAAAACTATCCTTTATGAGCCTGTTCCAACAAAGGGGTGAAATCCCCGATGAATAACGCCCAAGTGTCCGAAAAATGGACGATTCAAAATAAATGCGCGATTGCATAGGGGTTTCTGCAAATCTGAGGAAAAGGAGAATTGTTATGAGTTTTGAATTGAGAACACGCACTTATGATTGGAAGGATTTGCTTAGACTTCCTTTTTTATGCGAACCGCTCTGTACGGCTGCAGTAGTTGGGCAAAAGTTGCTGACTGGTGTAGTGAATGTGCTGTGGGTATTGGTGGAGGCGAAATTTATTGATACAGTGCTCGCCTGTGCCGTTGGAAAGAACAGTATCCGCAGTGTATATCCGCTTCTGGCTGTTATGCTTCTTATTATTATCTGGAAGCGCATGGGCTGGAATCTGGGAAGAATACCAAGTGTAAAGCTTCTGATCAGCGCGGAATATCAGGTAAAAAGAGAGACGGTAAAGAAGAGATCACGAATTCATTATCGTCTTGTGGAGAACAGCAAGGCGTGGGAGCTGTCCAAGAGAGTTAGTGAAGAGCTGAATAGAAATATAGCAAGGATGCTTCCCGATACCTGTGATTTTCTAATGTCTATGGTGCGGATTGGAGGAGTTCTTCTAATTATTTTTGCGGAGAGCATGTGGCTGGGATTATTGATGTTACTTATTATGCTGCCGTTATTATATGTCTCTGCAAAGGGCGGAGGGCGAGTTTATAAAGCATATCAGGATGCTTCTGCATATGAGAGACGTGGAGAGTATCTTCAAGAGATTATGTCTGGGAGAGAATTTGTGGATGAGAGAACGCTTTTTGCATATACAGAGCATGTGAATCAGGAGTGGAACAAGCAGAAGGAAGGCGGCCGAATCATTCATCTAAAGGCGCAGGCGATGCAGGAGTTCAGAAAATCAGGAAGCAGTATATTGACGAATATTATATCAACGATTATGGTGCTTTTTCTTATTTGGGAGCTTTCTCAAGGGAAGCTTGGAGTGGGTATATTTATCGCGCTTTCTAAGGCAATTTATGATGTGGTCAATATAATGTACAATGAATTGGGGTATAGTATCCTTGGCATATCAAGGTATATCGCATTTTTTAAAGATCTGACAGCGTTTGCTGCTCTTGAGGAAATAGAGGGAACGAATGATCTGCCGGCAGAGGAGCCGTTTTACTTTGAAAGTCTAAAGTTGGATCATGTCTCTTTCCGCTATCCGGGAACAGAAAATTACATATTGAAGGATATGTGCATGGAGATAAAGAGCGGGCGTCATTATTCGTTTGTAGGTGAAAATGGTGCTGGAAAGACTACAGTGACAAAGCTTTTTACAGGATTGTATGATGCGTATGAGGGCACTATCCTTCTAAATGGCAAAGATATAAAAAGTTATACATCAGCACAGATAAAGTCTGTATTTTCGAATGTTTATCAAGATTTTGCCAGATATCAGGATACTGTGGCAAATAATATTTTAATTGGAAATATTCGTAAGATGGAGGATAAGGAAGCCGGCAGGCAAATGGAACAGTATACAAGAGATCTTGGAATCTATGAAGAATTATCTGCTCTGCCCAAAGGATTTGATACTCCGCTTGGTAAGCTGGAAAGTGGAAGTGTGGATCTGTCTGGTGGTCAGTGGCAGCGGATCGCTATGGCGAGAAGCCTTATCAATCCGGCTCCTGTTCAGATTTTGGACGAGCCTACGGCAGCTCTTGATCCAATTAGTGAGAGTCGACTGTACGAGGAATTTGAGCGTATGAGCGAGGGAAGAACGACGATATTTATCAGTCATCGTTTGGGCTCTACTAAGCTGGCGGATAAGATTTTTGTTTTGCAGGATGGAGGGGTATTGGAGTCCGGCACACATAAAGAATTGATGGAGCGGCATGGCTTGTATCAGCGGATGTTTGAGAGTCAGAAGGGCTGGTATGAGAGGGAGGCTCAGGAGACCGATAAGGAAAATGCTTGGAAAGGGAGTGCAGAGAGTGAGCAAGAAGAGTAAAAAGCAGGGGTATTTTCAGTTGATAAAGACTATGGCAGGCATCTCGTGTTTTCAAATTCCAAGAGCATTTTTTCTTATGGTAGTATGTGCTGCCCTTGCGGGATTTACACAAGGCGCAACGGTGTGGTTTAAACAGCAATTATTTGATAAAGCGGAAGGTTTAGTAAACGGAGGTGTCTTTCAGGAAGTTTGTTTTGCAGGAATTATGCTTGGTGTCTGTCTGAGCGTACAGTTTATTATGAATGTGTTCAATTCTCTTACAGAGCAGAGCTTTGTGTATAAACTTGAACAGGCAGGGGGAGGAATGTTAAATCAAAAGGCAGCCAGAATAGACCCCATTTGTTATGAGGATAATCGTTTTTTGGATCATATTCAGAAAGCGGGAATAGGTCTGGAAGCGTCGGTGGAAATATTTACTCTGTCCTTTGGGATGATTCTTACGATTTTTTCTTATTTTGGTTTTATGGGGGCGTATATGTTTTCCATTGAACCGGGGCTGCTGATTATGCTAGTTTTCTCTTTTGTACCTTATATTATAGGAGCAGCCGTGCGTTATCATATACATAAAAATCTGGAAAATCGTGCGGCACCTTACCGCAGAAAAAGTGATTTCTATGGAAAATGTATTACGGACAGGGAATATGTCAAAGAGACAAGGCTGCTGGGAGGCTATGGATATTTCTATCGGAAGCTGATAGAAAGTCTTGATATGGTAAAAACTCTTTCATGGAAGACAACAAAGAAATCCGAATTAGTGAATGTAGGGCTGCGTTTTTTATCTATGGCTGGCTATATAGGGACTTTGATTTTATTATTCTATTATTTAATGACAGGCAGGGTAGGCGTTGGAGCTTTTGCGGCAATCGTTTCCTCCTTAGATGGTATGTCGGACACATTGGAGCGGATTTTTAATTTTAAGATGAATAATATAATGTCAAGCCTTGGGACCGCAGAGAATTATCTCGCTTTTCTCGTTTTGCCAGAAAGAGAATCTGGAGCTTTATTTCCTGACGGAAAGAGCGTGGAGTTTCGGGATGTAACATTTGCCTATCCAGAATCCAAAAAAAATTCCATTGATCATCTCAGTCTGACCATTGGTGAGAGGGAAACCATAGCGATCGTCGGAAGTAACGGCGCAGGGAAATCTACATTTGCAAGGTTGCTGCTGGGGATTTACCGCCCTGTGAAGGGCAGTGTGCTGATTGATGGCGTGGATACCAAGGACTTAAATCCAAGGGATTCAACAGGGCACTTTTCTGCTGTATTTCAGAAATTTCAAAAGTATAAGATGAAAGTTCAAGAAAATGTGGTGTTAAGTGACAGTTTGAATCCTGTCGATGAGAAGCGGGTGAAAGATGTATTGCAGAAAGCAGAGCTTGACTGGAAGGGAAGATCCTTTGAGCATGGACTGGATACAATGCTTGCAAGGGAATTCGGCGGGACCGATTTGTCTGGCGGACAATGGCAGAGGCTTGCGATTGCAAGGGGATTGTACAGAAAGCATAATCTCATTGTTTTGGATGAGCCGACAGCGGCTATCGATCCTTTGGAGGAAACAGCCGTGTACCAAAAATTTATGGAGCTTTCTAAGGATAAGACAGCAGTGATTATCACGCATCGTCTAGGATCTGCAAAGATAGCAGACCGCATTGTAGTGCTTGACGAGGGTAGAATTGCAGAGGAAGGAAAGCATGAGGAACTGATGAAAAAGAAGGGGCTATATTATGAGATGTACCAAGCACAGGCAAAATGGTATAACATTTTGTAAGAGTTACTTGCATAATCATTTTCGAGAAAGGTTCGCGCAGAGAATCGCCTATAGTCCTCCGTCACCCCGCTCTCGCTTAGTGAAAAACGTAGCGGACGCTAAGCTCGTGAGAAACCTCGTTAAGCGCCGACGTTTTTCAATAGGTGCCTTGAGGACTA
>CAMWWW010000015.1 GCA_947178015.1 uncultured Clostridia bacterium | reverse complement strand
ATGATTACATGAATCCCTTTACAAAAACTTATAATATTTTAGAAAATATACTATAAAAAGTTTATTTCAAAATGGTATAATAACCATATCAGATATGCAAGCTCCAACTACATGCTTATAACCTCATAGCTGCTCCAACAGCTTTCCGGCAGGGTTTGTTCTCCCTGCTGAAACAAATAAGCCTCCACTCGTCCTGCCTATCTATGTGACATAGAGGAGATTTCTTTGATGAGGTAAAAAATAAAGAAAAGAGGGAAAATATGAAGGTTTTAATGATGAATGGAAGTCCTCATTCCAATGGAAACACATTTCTGGCTCTTTCGGAGATGGAAAAGATTTTTGCGCAGGAAGGAATTGAGACAGAGATTGTTCAAGTAGGTAATAAAGCCGTGCGGAGCTGTATTGCCTGTGGAAAATGTGCTGCAACAGGCAGATGTGTGTTTGATGACATTGTGAATGAGACGGCACCCAAGTTTGAGGCTTGTGACGGGCTTGTGATCGGCAGCCCCGTGTATTATGCGTCGGCTAATGCCACCTTGATTGCGTTTCTGACAAGATTGTTTTACAGTACACATTTTGATAAGACAATGAAAGTTGGAGCCAGTGTTGTGGCGGCGAGAAGAGGAGGGCTGTCGGCGACCTTTGATGAGCTAAATAAGTTTTTCACTATCTGTGGGATGCCGGTTGCGTCGAGCCAATATTGGAACAGTGTTCATGGAAGGGAAGCAGGACAGGCAGTCCAAGATGAAGAAGGTATGCAGACCATGAGGACACTTGCAAGAAATATGACATTTTTAATGAAGAGCATTGCTCTTGGAAAAGAGACATACGGCTTGCCAGAAAAAGAAAAAGTTGTGCGCACAAATTTTGTAAAATAAGTATGTGAGAATTTGGTCAAGAAAGCCTGCATCCGCGCTGCGACACAGGCTTTAGCACATAAGACAGCGCAGAAATGAGGAAATATGGTGACAGTCACACTAGGTTCAACAGACATTACAGTGAATAAGAATGGATTTGGGGCGCTGCCCATTCAGAGAATTTCGAAAAAGGATGCCGTGTATCTGCTTCAGAAAGCATTTCAGAATGGCATAACACTATTTGACACGGCAAGATTCTATACGGACAGCGAAGAAAAGCTAGGGGAAGCATTTTGTGGGATGCGCGACAAGGTGTATATCACGACAAAAACAGCGGCCGTGACACCAGAAGCTTTCTGGAAGGATTTGGAGAAATCTCTTCATGATCTTCAGACAGATTACATAGATATTTATCAATTTCACAATCCATCCTTCTGCCCAAGGCCGGGGGATTCCTCCGGCGTGTATGAGTGTATGCTGGAGGCGAAGAAAAAAGGGATGATCCGGCATATTGGAATTACAAATCACCGACTTTCTGTGGCGCATGAGGCGATTGATTCTGGTTTATATGAGACGCTTCAATTTCCATTCTGTTATCTTTCCACAGAAAAGGAGCTTGAGTTGGTTGAAAAATGCAGGGAGAAAAACATGGGCTTTCTTGCCATGAAGGCGCTTTCTGGCGGCTTGATCACAAACGCAGCCGCAGCCTATGCGTATCTGGCACAGTATGACAATGTGCTGCCAATCTGGGGTGTGCAGAGAGAAAAAGAATTAGACGAATTTCTTTCCTATATCACAAACCCGCCAAGCCTGACACAAGAATTAAGAGAACTGATAGACAAGGATAGAAAACAGCTTCAAGGTGAATTTTGCAGGGGTTGTGGATATTGTATGCCATGTCCGGCGGGAATTGAGATCAACAACTGTGCGAGAATGTCATTGCTTCTGCGGCGATCGCCGTCAGCGCTTCAGTTGACGCCGGAGGCACAGGAAAAGATGAAAAAAATTGAAAATTGCCTGCATTGCAATCAATGCAAAGCAAAATGCCCCTACGGGTTGGATACGCCGGCATTGCTTGAGAAAAACTATCAAGATTACAAAGAAGTATTGGCAGGAAAGCCATTATAACATATGATTTCGCAGAGAAGCCATTCTATTATCGAAAAGAGTGGCTTCCTTGTTTTGGTGGGCGTTTGCCAAACGCGATGCAACGGAGTATTGTCAGACAGAATCTGCATTTGTGCCGTCCTCTTACGAATAACAAGATTGCATACTTGAATAATATACAAAAAAATAGTACAATAGTAACGTGTGCCGTTTCATCTGGCGCAGAAAATAGTAGGAAAGAGGGATAAACCTTGGCTAGTACAGCGCGAAAAACCACGGCAAATTCCAGAAAAACCAGTGGTTCCAGAAATACGAAAAGGAAAACAACAAAAAAGAATGTTTCCCAAGAGCATTATGACAGTGAGATGCGCAGGGAAGTATGGCTGCTTCTTGTGCTTGCGGTGGCGGCGATTCTCGCGCTCAGCAATTTTGGAGTATGCGGAGCATTTGGAAAGGTAGTGAGCGATATTATGTTTGGCATCTTTGGATGGATGGCCTATATCTTTCCATTTTATCTGTTTCTTGGTGCGGCGTTTCTTGTCTCAAACGGCTTTAGCGGCAAGGCAGCCATTAAATTTTCGGCTGCGACGACCTTATTTTTGCTGCTCTGTATGCTGCTTGAGATGCTTTTTGTAGAATACAGTGCGGATAAGACACTTTTTGGCTATTATAAGAACGGAAGTCTGGTTCATAAGGGAGGAGGCTTTGCAGGAGGGCTTTTGGAGCTGATTTTCAGACCTCTTCTTGGATTGGTGGGGAGCTATATTGTGTCGGCGGCGGGGATACTGGTCTCCATTGTTCTGATTACAGAGCGTTCTGTGATCAAAGGGGTAAAGAAGGGCAGCACGCATCTGTATGAGACGGCGAAAGAGGATGCGCTTAAAGTGCGCGAGGAGAACCGCATTAGGCAGGAGGAGAGGCGTCAGCGCAGGGAACAGGATGGAGAAAAGGAACACCGTGTGGATAAGAAGGTGCGAGGTGTTGTTCTCGCAGATCTCGATCTGGATGGTGAAATCGATCTGGATAAGGAGCCGGTATTGTTTAGAGAGGATGAGGAGAGCCGGGAGCTGCACGAGATCTCTTTGGATTATCGGGATGCAGATGTATTGGAAGGAGAGCTGCAGCCGGAGGAGATTTTGGAGCCGGAGATGCCTGTTTTTGATATGACGCCGGAACCAGAGCCAGATGAGAGCGCATTTTTGCCCGATCCTGCGCTTGAGCCGGAAGAGGCAAGTCTTGCTATGTCAGAGGAGATCGTCGACTATACGGTGGATGTAGATGGGCTGGAGGCGGATTTTGGAACAGAGCCGGAGAAGAAAGCACAGAATGTGGCGGAGGCTTTGTGGGAGGCGGCTGCTACGGCGCCCGTATATCAATTTCCTTCTCTTGACTTGCTGAAGAAAGGAAAAGTGAGGAGCAAGGGCGGAAAGCCGGCAGAATTTGAGGGAACAGCGAAAAAGCTTCAGGAGACGCTCCACAGCTTTGGCGTGGAGGTGACGGTGACAGATGTGAGTTGCGGTCCTTCTGTGACAAGGTATGAGCTTCAGCCGCAGCAGGGCGTGAAGGTCAGCAAGATTGTATCGCTCTCAGATGACATTAAGCTGAATCTCGCGGCTGCGGATATCCGCATCGAGGCGCCGATTCCGGGAAAGGCGGCGGTTGGAATTGAGGTGCCAAATAAGGAAAATGCTACGGTGATGCTGCGGGATCTTTTGGAGTCCTCGGAGTTTCAGAAGCATCCGTCCAAGCTTGCTTTTGCAGTGGGAAAAGATATCGGCGGGCAGACGGTGGTGGCGGATATTGCGAAGATGCCGCATCTTCTTATTGCGGGTGCCACCGGATCAGGAAAATCTGTCTGCATCAATACATTGATAATGAGTATTCTCTACAAGGCAAAGCCAGATGAGGTCAAGGTGATCATGATTGATCCAAAAGTTGTGGAGTTAAGTGTCTATAAAGGGATTCCACATCTTCTGATCCCGGTTGTGACAGATCCAAAGAAGGCGGCTGGGGCATTGAATTGGGCAGTTGCGGAGATGACGGATCGCTATCATAAATTTGCAGAATATAATGTAAGAGATCTAAAGGGGTATAATGATAAGGTTTCTTCTGTCAAAGATATAGAGGGAGATGAAAAACCGCAGACGTTGCCGCAGATTGTGATTATTGTGGATGAGCTGGCAGATCTGATGATGGTGGCACCCGGAGATGTGGAGGATGCGATCTGTCGTCTGGCACAGCTTGCGAGAGCGGCGGGCATCCATCTGGTCATCGCGACGCAAAGACCGTCTGTCAATGTGATTACTGGGCTTATCAAAGCGAATGTGCCTTCCAGAATTGCCTTTTCTGTGTCGTCTGGCGTGGATTCCAGAACCATTATCGATATGAATGGCGCGGAAAAGCTGCTTGGAAAAGGGGATATGCTGTTTTATCCCGTGGGGTATCAGAAGCCTGTGCGCGTTCAGGGGGCGTTTGTCTCAGATAAAGAAGTGGGAAGAGTGGTGGAATCTCTAGTAAATCAGACAAGCGAGGCACAATATAATGAAGAGATAAGCAATAAAATTGCAAGCACCATCAGCTCGGAGGGATCGCAGGGCGGAGGAGCTTCCGATAAGGACGATTATTTTGCAGAGGCAGGAAAAGTTATTATCGAGAAGGAAAAAGCGTCGATTGGGATGTTGCAGAGAATGTTTAAGATTGGTTTTAACAGAGCGGCGAGAATAATGGATCAGCTTGCGGAGGCTGGGGTTGTCGGACCAGAGGAGGGGACGAAGCCGAGGAAGATCCTGATGACGATGGAAGAGTTTGAGGCTTATATGGAGGAGCATGCATGCTAAAATTGAAACGAATCAGCGATTTACTTACCGATCTTGCCTATACCTGTATCTGCGGCTCCGCCGATCAGGAAGTGACAGGCATACAGTACGATTCCAGAAAAACATTTGAGGAAGGATGCGCGTTTGTCTGTCTGTCAGGTATGAATTTTGACGCACATCACTATATATCCCAAGCGATTGATAAGGGAGCAAAGGTGCTGATTGTGGAGAAGGATGTTCCAGCCTGTCACGGGGTCACGATCCTTCGTGTAGAGAATACGCGCCATGCGCTGGCGGTTATATCAGCAGCTTTTTTCGATTATCCGGCAAAGAAGCTGACTTTAATCGGCATTACAGGAACCAAGGGAAAGACCACGACGGCGTGGATGATTCGGGGGCTTTTAGAGAAGGCAGGGAAAAAGACGGGTATTATTGGCACGCTGGGAGCATTTTATAAGACGGAGAATGGCGAGGTGAAGGTGGAGACGAAGAATAGCACGCCAGAGTCCTATGAGCTTCATTCGCTGTTTGATCAGATGTACCGCGCGGGTTGTACTTATGTGGTGATGGAGGTATCCTCGCAGGCATTTATGACATGGCGAGTTTTCGGCATACGATTCCAGTATGGGCTGTTTACCAATCTGTCTCCAGATCATATTGGGGAGGGAGAACATAAGGATTTTGCAGAGTACTTATATTATAAAAGCCAGATTTTTCAGTGTTCCGAGATTGGGATAGGCAATGCGGATGACGCGCATTTTTCGGAGGTCAGCGAGGGTAGTACCTGCGACAGATTGTATACCTTTGGCTGTGGAGAGGGAGTGGATCTGAGGGCAGAGAAGATTTCTTGTCTGAGGGAGCCGGGCTTTATCGGGATTGATTGTCAGTTAAGCGGTGCCTGCAATATGGATGTCCGCATCGGCTGTATGGGACGGTTTAATGCCTACAATGCCATGGCGGCGATCCTGACGGCGAAGCTGCTTGCTGTTTCGGATAAGGTGATAGCGGAGGTTATGTATACGATGGCGGTGCGCGGCAGGGTGGAGCCGGTGCATATTTCCGATCAGGTACAGCTTTTAGTGGACTATGCGCACAATGCAGTCAGCGCGGAGAGCCTGCTGACTACAATATTGGAATATCAGCCTAAGCGCTTAATCTGTGTGTTTGGCGCCGGCGGGAACCGCTCAAAGCTTCGGCGCTATGATATGGGAGAGATTGCCGGAAAATATGCGGATCTATCTATTTTGACGGCGGATAATCCCAGATTTGAGGAGGTGGAGGATATTCTTGACGATATCGTAGTCGGCATGGAGAAAAGCCATGGGCATTATATCCGAATTCCAGACAGGCGGGAGGCGATCCGCTACAGCATTGAACATGCGGAGGATGGTGATATTATCGCCCTATTTGGAAAAGGGCATGAGGATTATCAGGAGATCAAAGGTGTGCGCTATCCCTTTGACGATCGAAGTGTGGTGGAGGAGATAGTAAGAGGATGAGAAATGTAACGGTTAGAGATATTGTCTGTGCAAGTGGCGGCAGGCTGCTCTGCGGAGACAGCGGGGTTTCGGTTTGGCATATCACTTTTGATTCCCGTGATCGGATGGAGCACATGCTTTTTGTGCCGCTTCTTGGAGGGCGGACCGATGGGCACAGTTTTATCGCGTCTGCATTTAAGAACGGGGCGGTCGCTGTGTTTACAAGCGAGCATACGCTCTCCGATATTCCAGAAGAGCAAAGAAGGTACGCGTGGATCTATGTGGAGGATACCAAGGCGGCGATGCAGCGTCTGGCAGGCTGGTACAGAGAACGGCTTACGCTTCCAATTATTGGAATCACGGGCAGCGTGGGAAAGACGACGACCCGCGCCATGGTGGCGGAGGCGCTTGCCGGGAGTTTTTTGGTCTATCAGACAAAGGGCAATTTAAACAGCCAGATTGGGGTTCCTGAGATGCTGCTGGAGATAGGCACAGAGGATATCGCAGTGCTGGAGATGGGGATGAGCGAGCATGGGGAGATGGATCGTCTGACACAGATGGTAAAACCCCAGCTCGCCATTATCACTTGTATTGGAGTGGCGCATATTGAGAATCTAAAGACCAGAGAGAATATTTGTAAAGAAAAGCTTGCTATCACAAATGGGATGCAGCAGGATGGGGTTCTGTTGTTAAATGGAGATGACGATATGCTCGCTGGCAGGCGAGGGAGTTTTTTGCAGAGTGTTTATTATTATGGAACAGGACCAGAGTGCGATTTTCGCGCCGAGAATATCCGCATTGTGGAGGGGCGTGCAGAGTTTGACGCTGTATATCAGGAAAAAAGAATTCCGGTAAGTCTGGCGATGCCGGGAAGGCACAATGTCTTAAATGCGCTTGCCGCGCTTGCTGTTTGTGCGCTTAACGGGGCTTCTATGGAGGCGGGAGCGGAGAGGCTTGCTGCTTTTATGGGCGTGAAGATGCGTCAGCAGATCTATCCGATGGACTGTTATACGGTTATTGATGATTCTTATAATGCCAATCCTGATTCCATGAGAGCGGGGCTTCAGGTTTTGATGGAGTATCCGGCAGCAGGCAGAAAGGTGGCGGTGCTTGGAGATATGCTGGAGCTTGGGGAGGATGGAATTCGTTTTCATGAGGAGATAGGCAGTTATGCCGCGGAGCATGGTGTGGATTATCTCTGTACTTTTGGAGAGCTTTCAAGAGCCATGGAGAGCGCGGCAAAGCAGGTGCGAGAGCAGATCCAGACAAGGCATTTTCAGACAAGAGAAGAGCTCGCTGCTTATTTAAAAAAGTTGTTAGGACCAGAGGATGTGGTTCTTATCAAGGGCTCTCGCGGGATGCAGCTCAATCTGGTTGCGGATGCGCTGAGAATAGAAGATTTTGTAATGCATTGATATGGTGAGGTCTGTTTTGGAGGGGTTCTACGTTTATGTATGCGGATATTATTGTGGACATATCTTATGAGAAGCTGGATCGTATCTTTCAGTACCGCATACCGAAGGAACTAGAAGGCAGGCTTACGATTGGGAGCCGCGTGGAGATTCCTTTTGGGGCGGGAAATCGGAAAATCAGCGGATATGTTGTGGGATTTTCAGAATATGCGGATTACCCGGAGGAAAAGCTTAAGAGGATCAGCAGAGTGATGGAGAACAGCAGGAGGGTGGATGAGATCTTTATTCGTCTTGCTGCATGGATGCGTTCTGTATATGGCTCTACTATGAATCAGGCGCTAAAAACGGTGATCCCCATTAAAAAAACCATAAAGGGCAAGGAAAAGAAGTGGATACTTCCCATGTCAGATATGGAAGAGCGCATGGCGGGGCTTGGAAGAAAAAGCCCTGCGAAGGAGCGATTGTTTTCGATAGTGAAAGATCGGGAGGCGCTGTCATTTGAGGAGGCAACCAAGGACTTTGGCATATCGCCCGCTGTCATTAAACAGATGCAGGAATTGCAGATTATACGGCTAGTGTCTGAGCAGGTCTACCGAAATCCTGCCGTCTATCAGAAGGAGAGGGAGAAAAGGGAGATCGTTCTGACGGCGCAGCAGCAGAGAATTGCAGATGATTTTTTATGGCGATACAAAAAAGGCGACAGGACGACGAGCCTGATCTTGGGGGTGACGGGCAGCGGAAAAACAGAAGTGTACATGAAGCTGATAGATGGCATAATACTTCAGAAAAAGCAGGCGATTGTGCTAATTCCTGAGATTGCCTTAACTTTTCAGACTATGCAGAGATTTTATGAGCATTTTGGGGAGCGGGCTTCCATTATTAATTCCCGCATGTCCATGGGAGAGCGGAGCGATCAGCTTGCACGTGCAGAGCGGGGGGAAATTGATATTATCATTGGGCCTCGGTCGGCACTTTTTACACCCTTTAAGCATCTGGGTCTGATTGTTATTGATGAGGAGCACGAGGGCAGCTACAAAAGTGAGAATGTGCCGAAGTATCATGCGAGAGAGACGGCCGAGGAGCTTGCAAGATTGACCGATGCCGCGCTGGTGCTGGGATCGGCGACGCCGTCTGTGGAGTCTTATTATAAAGCACTTGCAGGAGAATATCGGTTGTATGAGCTGTCAGAGAGAGTTGGGATAAGAAAGCTGCCGGAGGTTGAGGTGGTGGATCTGAGGGAAGAGCTAAAGCAGGGGAACCGCACGATGTTTAGCCGCAGCCTTCGGAAAAAGATGGAGGAGCGGCTGGAAAGAAAAGAGCAGATTATGCTGTTTTTAAATCGAAGAGGATATGGGGGATTCGTCTCCTGCCGTTCCTGCGGGGAGGCAATGCGCTGCCCGCACTGTGATGTGGGGCTGACTGCACATAGAGAGGGAAATCGCCGCAATACAGGTTTTCGCGGCGAGTTTCCATGCAACGAAAGTCTTCGGTGTCATTATTGTGGATATCAGATTCCGCTTCCAAAGACATGCCCTACATGTGGCTCGCCTTATATTGGTGTGTTTGGAACCGGCACGCAGCGCCTTGAGGAAGCGGTGAAAAAGGAATTTCCTCAGGCGGCGCTGCTTCGCATGGATATGGATACAACGAGGACGAAGGATTCCTATGAGGAGATTTTGTCAGCATTTGCCAGAGGAGAGGCAGATATCTTGATTGGGACGCAGATGATAGTGAAGGGGCATGACTTTCCCAACGTGACGCTCGTGGGTGTTGTGGCGGCGGATCTATCGCTGTTTGGCGCAGATTATCGGTCCAGCGAAAAGACCTTTGAGCTTTTGACACAGGCGGCTGGGCGAGCTGGAAGGGGAGACGCGCCGGGCGAGGTGGTGATCCAGACCTATAATCCAGAGCATTATAGCATTGTTGAGGCAGCGAAGCAGGATTACAAGGGATTTTATGAGCAGGAGCTTCTGTATAGGCAATTGATGAAGTATCCGCCATGTGGTCAGCTTCTCGCCGTCTTGGTGGCATCGCAGGAGGAAGAGAAGGCGGCGCAGCTTTCGGATAAGCTCGCGGCGCTGACGGCAGATTTAACAGAGAACGGCTTGGAGATGCTGGGACCGACAAAGGCAGGGATTTCCAGAATTAAGGATATCTACCGCTATGTGCTCTATTATAAAGAAGCGGCGGACGGAGAGCTGTTATCGGAGGCAAAACAGCGGATGGAGAGGTTTCTTTTAAAGGAAAATGGGCAGGAAAAAGGGGACTGTATGGTACAGTTCGACTTTAATCCTATGATTAACTATTAACAGATTACAGGAAAGGAATGGGTGGATAGATATGGCGATTCGAAACATTAGGACAGAGGAAGATGAAATTTTGCGGAAGAGGTGTAGAGAAGTCACAGAAATAACGCCGAAGCTTGCTACACTAATCGATGATATGTTAGAAACGATGTATGAGGCGAACGGTGTGGGACTAGCGGCGCCTCAGGTGGGAATCCTAAAAAGAGTGGTTGTGATTGATGTGGGCGAAGGGCCTTATGTCCTGATAAATCCAGTGATTCTTGAGACGGATGGCAGTCAGACAGGAGGAGAGGGCTGTCTAAGTCTGCCCGGCAAGACGGCGACCGTCACGCGTCCAAATTATGTGAAAGCCAAAGCTATAGGGCGCGATGGAAAGGAATATGAATTGGAGGGCACAGAGCTTTTGGCGAGGGCGATCTGCCATGAGTGCGATCATCTGGATGGAGTGCTCTACACCGACAAGGCGGAGAGTCCTGTTATGGATACAGAGGAATATTACGAAACCTATCAGACAGAGGAATAGAAAGCTTTTGAATAGAAAATTGGCATTGTGTCTGCGCGCCGCCGGTCAAAAAAATGTTTGATGCGCAAAAAGCAGCACAGAAAGGAGGATTAGAATGAGATTAGTTTTTATGGGTACACCGGATTTTGCGGTGCCGACCTTACAGGCATTGCTTGCCTCGGAACATGAAGTGGCAGCGGTTGTTACGCAGCCGGATAAACCAAAGGGAAGAGGGAAAGAGCTTCAGTCTCCCCCGGTAAAGCTGGCGGCACAGAAGGCGGGGATTCCTGTTTTTCAGCCTGTGAAGGTGCGGGATGAGGCGTTTATAAAAATCCTTGCCGATTGTAAGCCAGATGCCATTATTGTAGCAGCTTTTGGACAGTTTCTACCAGAAGCGATCTTAGATTTGCCGGTCTACGGCTGCATCAATGTACATGCCTCACTGCTGCCAAAGTACAGAGGAGCCGCACCGATTCAGTATGCCGTGATAAATGGAGAGAAAAAAAGCGGTGTAACGGCGATGTTCATGAAAAAGGGAATGGATACTGGGGATATGTTAAAAAAGGTGGAGGTGGAACTGGACGAAAAAGAGACAGGAGACAGCCTGCACGACAAGCTTTGTGTGCTAGGCGGACAGTTGGTGCTGGATGTGCTTTTGGAGCTTGAGAAGGGAACTGCAGTGCGCACGCCTCAGAAGGAGGAGGACGCATGTTATGCGAAGATGCTTGAGAAAGAGCAGGGCCATATTGATTTCTCCATGCCGGCGGTGCAGATTGAGCGCCTGATCCGCGGTTTAAATTCATGGCCAAGTGCATATACTCATGTCAATGGAAAAACATTAAAGCTGTGGGCAGCGGATGTGCTTGACAAAGAATATAGTGGAGCTTTTGGAGAGATTGTGGAGCTATCATCTGACAGACTTTTGGTAAAGACAGGACAGGGAACCTTGTCCTTGACAGAGGTACAGCTAGAGGGGAAAAAGAGGATGGAGGTGTCTGCCTTCCTGCGCGGTTATCCGCTTGAGAAAGGTATGTGTCTGAGCTAATGGTTCGATACAGGAAAGGAGGCTGCTATGCCGTACTATTTTGGATTTGATGCAACGTATTTATTGATTATTGTGGGAGCTGTGATCTGCCTTATCGCGTCTGCAAGACTGAAATCGACTTATGCAAAGTATGCGAAGGTGCGCGCGATGAGTGGTATGACAGGGGCGGAGGCGGCGGAGAGGATTCTTCAACACTCTGGTATTTATGATGTAAGGATCGAGCATGTGGCGGGCGATCTGACGGATCATTACGATCCGACGAACAAGGTGCTGCGCCTGTCGGATACCACCTATGGCGCGCGCTCCGTGGCGGCGATTGGCGTGGCGGCGCACGAATGTGGCCATGCCGTGCAGCACGCGAAAAATTATTCGCCGCTGACCATAAGAAAAAACATGGTACCGGTGGTAAATATTGGCTCTGCTCTGTCTTGGCCCATGATTTTGATTGGAATATTTTTGGGATACAATTCAACTTTGATACATCTTGGCATTATTCTTTTTTCACTGGCTGTTTTATTCCAGCTTGTGACACTTCCGGTTGAGTTTAACGCGTCGAGCAGAGCGTTGGTGCTTTTAAAGGACACAGGAATTTTATATACCGATGAAGTGAAGAGTGCAAGAACCGTATTAAAAGCCGCAGCGCTTACCTATGTGGCAGGAGCTGCTTCCACGCTGTTACAGCTTCTGCGTCTGGTGATCCTATTTGGAGGAAGGCGTGATGACTGAGAAGGGCAGAACAGATGTCCGGGAGATATCTTTGGAGGCGTTGCTGCTTATCTTGGAGGAAGGAACGCTGAGTCATCTGGTGATAGCGAAAGCACTGAAGAAATACCAATATCTGGATAAACGGGAACGATCCTTTTTTACAAGGCTGACAGAAGGCACATTGGAGAGAGTTATCACGCTAGACTATGTGCTCTCTGCCTGTGCAAGTGTTCCCCCAGCGCGTATGAAGCCTGTGATACGCATGATTTTGCGCATGGGGGCATATCAGCTTCTCTATATGGATAGTGTGCCAGACAGCGCAGCCTGCAATGAGGCAGTGCGCCTTGCCAAAAAGAAGGGATTTCGAACTCTTACGGGGTTTGTCAACGGTGTATTAAGATCGATAGCAAGGGAGAAGGAGATGCTTATAGAAAAGCTCTCCGATCCAGAGCAAACAGACCTGTCTGTTCGCTATTCCACGCCGAAGTGGATGGTGGAGGAATGGATGCAGATCTATGGGGAGGAGCTGACAGAAAAGCTTCTTAAGGCGTCCTTGGAAGAGAAAAAAACCACTGTGCGCTGCTGCCTTGATAAAGCTTCTAAAGAGGAGATTATCCATCTTTTAAAAAAGGAGCAGGTGGAGGTAAAAGAGTGTACATGGCCTTCCTACGCGCTGGAGTTGTCAGGGTATGATTATCTGGAACGGCTTTCCGTGTTTGAAAAAGGGTATCTTGTCGTTCAGGATATCAGCTCTATGATGGCTGCGGAGGCGGCAGGCATTAAACCAGATTTCCAGATACTGGATGTGTGCGCCGCTCCGGGAGGAAAAAGCCTTCATGCGGCGGAGAAACTTCATGGTACAGGCTATGTGGAGGCGAGGGATCTAACCGAGTACAAGGTAGGTTTACTTGAGGAAAACATAGCCCGCACGGGGCTTTCTAATGTACGAGCATGTCTCTGGGACGCAGCCGAGTATGACGGCACATGGGAGCAGAGAGCCGATGTGGTGCTTGCGGATCTTCCATGTTCTGGGCTTGGTGTGATAGGAAAGAAAAATGATCTAAAATACAGAATTACCAAAAAGGATCTGGAGGAGCTTGCCGTCCTGCAAAGAAAGCTGTTAGCGACAGTCAGCCGCTATGTAAAGCCGGGCGGCTGCCTAATATACAGTACCTGCACAATCAATCCGGGAGAGAATCAAGAGAATGTGGCGTGGATGCTTGCAAACTTGCCTTTTGAGACAGAAAGTCTTCTTGGGTATCTTCCTGAGGAATTGAAAAGCAGTATGACGGAAGAACAAAAAAAGGATGCCGCAAAAGGCAGCATCACGTTCCTGCCGGGTGTCAATCCCTGCGATGGGTTCTTTTTGGCAAGGCTTAGAAGAAAGTAGTGCTGATATGGAAAATGGAAAGAAGAAGGACATCAAATCCTATACAAAAAAGGAGCTTGAGGCAGCGCTTTTGGCTATGGGAGATAAGGCATTTCGCGCAGGGCAGATCTATGGCTGGCTGCACCAGAAACAGGCAGAGAGCTTTGACGAGATGACCAATCTTTCGAAGGAGCTTCGAGAGAGGCTATCACAGGTATATCGAGTGGATTCCTTAAAACAGGTTCAGGTTCAGGAGTCAAGGCTTGACGGCACAAAGAAGTATCTGTTTGAGCTGCATGACGGGCATATCATTGAGAGTGTGCTGATGAAATATCGTCATGGAAATTCCGTCTGCATCTCCTCTCAGGTTGGATGCCGGATGGGATGCCGGTTCTGTGCTTCCACCATTGACGGGCTAGAGCGAAATCTGACACCCGCAGAGCTCTTGGATCAAATCTATCAAATTCAAAAACTTACAGGAGAGCGCGTTTCTCATATCGTCGTGATGGGTAGCGGGGAGCCAATGGATAATTATGAAAATCTCGTAAAATTTATCCATATGATCTCAGATAAAGACGGGCTCCATATTAGTCAGAGGAATATTACGGTCTCGACCTGTGGTCTAGTGCCGCAGATAAAAAGATTGGCAGAAGAGGGGCTTCCCATCACGCTGGCATTGTCCCTGCACGCGCCCAATGACGAGATTCGGAAAACGTTGATGCCAGTTGCCAATGCATATCAAATGGACGAGGTGCTGGATGCCTGCCAGTATTATTTTGCTCAGACAGGAAGGCGAATTACTTTTGAGTACAGCTTAGTCAGCGGGGTGAATGACAGCGAGGAGGCAGCCAAGGAGCTTGCAGGGCGGATTGCACATATGAATTGCCATGTCAATTTAATACCAGTAAATCCCATAAAAGAGAGAAATTATAAAGAATCCCAAAAGAAAGAAATTCTTAAATTTCAAAATAAGCTTGAGAAGTGCGGGATAAATGTTACGATAAGAAGGGAAATGGGCAGAGATATTGATGGTGCCTGTGGACAACTTAGAAGAAGCTATAGAGAGAAACAAAAAAAACAGTAAATATATGCGTTATCTGGCTTGCCTACATAGATAGGAATACGGTGGTTTATATCATCATTTTTAAAAATGGTCCGCATAGCCAGCGCAGCTATTTCCTCCGTCACCCCGCTCTCGCTTA